>JALUZX010000233.1 GCA_027011425.1 Planctomycetota bacterium | reverse complement strand
CGGCCTTCTCCACGACCAGGCGGATCCGCCTTTTGCGCAGTTCATACACGAAGAGTTCCGGGAAGATCTCCAGGGTCTGGGAGATCTCCTCCGGCGCGGGGTCCAGAACCTCCGGAGAAAGCAACAGCTCCAGCCCGGCCATGACTCTCATGCCCTTTTCCAACCCCGCCAGGGATGCGTCCCTGGGAGGACCGGGGGGGAGAGACGCCTGGGCGTAGGAGCGCACCACCTGGAGGGCGTTCCGGAGGGCGTGGAGCCCCCCAAGGACGGTGGTGAGAAGCATTTCGCCCAAGGAGGCTCCTTCGCCGGTCTTTTCCTGGCCCATGAACCTGGATCTCCTGGCATTGGTGCCGGAGGGGGGACTCGAACCCCCACCCCCTGAACGGGGAACGGATTTTGAATCCGTCGCGTCTGCCGATTCCGCCACTCCGGCCGGAAAGCCGGGATTCTAATCTCCTCCCCCCCCTTCCGTCGACAGGCGGGCCCGGCCCTTTTGGGCCGGGCTTTCCAGGCCGAGCAGGAGGGAAAGGGCTTCCCTGCAAATCCGGGAGGCTTCCTCCTTCTCCCCCATCTGTTCGAGAACGGCGGCGTGAAGGGTGAGAATCCGGGGAGTCCGCTCCCCCAGCTCCTCCAGGCTGGCCAGGGCCCTGTGGGCCTTGCGGAACTCCCCCTTGCCCGCCCAATACCGGGCCAGGACCACCAGGACCCCTACTTGGGGAAACGCCCGGGCGATCTCCCTGGGCGAGAGGACGCTTCCACCCTCTTCGCCCACCCTTCCCTCGGAGACGAGCCGCTCCAACCTCTCCAGGGAGGGAAGGCCCGGTGCCTCCGCCCAGAGCCTTAGAGCCTTCTCCAGCTTGCCCTTCTCCAGGAGGAGGTCCCCCAGAAAGACCTGGACCTGCTCCATCTCGGGCCAGGCTTTGCGGGCCTTGGTCCCGTATTCCCAGGCCGCGCCGGCGTCCCCCCGGGCTTGGGCCTCCTTGGCGGCCTGGAGCCAGAGGAAGGCCAGTTTCTTTCTCTCCCTTCCGCGCTCCTCTCCTTTCCGGGAAGCCGCAACTACTTTCTCCTGGGCCTGGGCGGCCCGGGTCCATTCGCCTTGCTCCTCCTTACGTTCCCGGAGAAGGCGGAGGAGGACCGGGTCCTCCGGGTCCTCCCGGAGGATCTCCTCGATCTTCTGGTCCACCGCTTCCCTTCCCAGGGTGGGATGGGCCGCGTAGGCCCGGGCCAGGAGTTCCCGGTAGGTGCCCCGGAAGGCCTTGGGGAAATCGGCGGCCCGGATCTTGAGGAGGACCCGCAGGGCCTCGTTGCTCCTCTTCTCCTCCAGGGCCAGGTAGGCCAGCCTGAGAGAGATCTCCCCCCTCACGTGGGGAAGCTCGGGTACCGCCCTGGCGGGATCGATGAAAGCGCTCCACCGCAAGGCGGACTTGAACCGCTTCGCCGCCTGGCGCCTCCGGCCCTTGAGAAGCAGGGAGAGCCCTTCCATATAGCGCCCCAGCACGTAGGTCCCCAGAAGACGGGTGACCCTTCCCTTCAGCAACCGCCAGGCGATCCAGAGGAGCAAAAGAAGGGCGGCGTTGAGAAGCAGGAAACGCCCGAGAGGGCTCTCCACCAGGGGCTTCAGGAGGGCCCCTGCGCCGTCGAGGAACTTGGCCAGCAAAGTGGCCACCGGTCCCAGGAAGGCCAGGGGGATGAGAAGGAGCAGGGCCAGGACCCAGGGGTATCTCTTCACCAGCGGTCCGAACAGGGCCTTCAAGGTGAGCCCCAGACCCCGGAAGGGAAGCCCCAGGGCCTTTCCGGCTGCCTTCCTGGCCAGGTCCTTTCCCTTCTCCAGGGACCCCGGGCCGCCTCTCTTCCCGGACCCGTTCACGACGGCCCCCCTCCTTCGAGGAACCCCCTCCCCAGGTCCTTCAAAGCCGGGTCCGTCTCCAGTCCGACCAGCCGTTCCAGCACCTCCCCGGCCTTCTCCCCGCCGATCCGGTCCAGGGCGCGCAGGACCAGCTCCCTTCTCCGTTGGGCGCGCTTTCGCAGGAGGGGAAACTTCCCGAGGATTCCCGACTCGTCCCGGTAGATCTTTTCCAGGGCGGGCAGGCCCGCCTCCCCGAACCGGGCCACAAGTTCCAGGGCCGTCTCGTCCACGGGCGAAGGCCGGGGCCCCGGGCAGCGGAGGATGATCTCCTGGACGGCCCGCTCCCCCCAGGGACGGAGCAGTTCCACCAGGGCCTCCCGGACCTCCGACGGGGTCTCCGGGTCCAGGAGAACGGGAATCCTGTGGGGAAGGGCTTCCAGGCCGAAACGGGCCATGACTTCCAGGGCCGCGGGCCGGGCCGACTCGTGACAGAGCATGGCCTGGAGGGCCTTCTCCACGCCCGGATGGAATCCCCGGGCCTGGAGAACCCAGGCCAGGGCCCGCCGGTCCTTGCTCCGCAAGAACGCCTCCACCAGGGCGTCCTCCACGGGCAAGGCGGGATCGGTGAAGACCCAGTCCAGGAGGAAGTCCCCGGGCTTCAGGGCCAAAAGGAGGGGAAGCAGCTCCTCGTTTTCCTTGTGGCGGAAATGGTTGAGGATTTCCACCCGGGCGAAGGACTGGAGGCCCTCGAAGGCCTCCGGCCTGGCCGAAGCCAGGAAGTAGTCCAGGGCGGCTTTGCGCTCCTCCTGTTCGGAAGACTCGGCCAGTTCCTGGAAGAAGGGCGCCGCCCCGGCCAGGGGGCCGAAGCCGCGGGCCAGAAGGGAAAGGACCCGGCCCTTTTCCCGCCCCAGGTGAAGGAGCCCCTTGGAGTGACGGGCTCTCTCCTCCCGGTGGATCTCCAGGAGCGCCGGGAGAACGCCGGCGCCCATCCGGCGGAGGAGATCCAGCAAGGGCCCCGGGTCGGCCCGGCGGGAAAGCTCCCGGTAGAGGACGGGAAGAATCTTCTCTCCCGCTTCCAGGAGCTGGCCCGCCGCCTTGGGGTCCCCCTCGTAGAGAGCCGCCACCCTTCTCTCCAGGTAGGCCCGGTTCTCCTCGATCTGGTCCAGGAGCTGGTCCACCTGGGGAATTTCCCCCAGGAGGGAAGGGTGGGCCGGAACCAGGCTTCCCGGCTCACCGCAAGCCGGGCAGGCGGCCTCTGAGGAGGCCCTCGGACGGCCGCAGGCCTTGCAGACGTAAGGGGCCTCCTTCTCCAGGAGCCGGAAGGCGATCCGGGCGCGCTCCTCGGGAACCTGGAGGGCGCTCCCGCCCTTCCCTTTCTCC
>JALUZX010000232.1 GCA_027011425.1 Planctomycetota bacterium | reverse complement strand
CTGGAGGGCGCGCCGGCACCCGAAAGCCTCCCGGACGGCGGCGGCATAACGTGCCTTCAGCTCGGGAAAACCCGCGCCCTCCAGGGAATCCATTGGGGGAACCCGGGGACCCGGGGCGGATCCACGGCAAGGCCCCTCCCGAACGACCAGGGAGCAACGTTTTTCCTCCGGGTCCCAGGAAGCCAGCTCCAGGCCGTTGGCCCGGGCGAAACGGCGCAAGACGGGGAAGAACCCGAAGCCCTCCCGGTAGAACCGGACCACCAGCTCTCCACCCGAGAGGTCGGCCTCCACGGACTCCAGGTCCCGCCAGGGCAGGCAGCCCTGGGAGGAGAGTTCCTCGATCAGGAGGGTTCGGAGCCGGAGGAGTTCCGTGTGGAGTTTCATGACTCGTTTCCAACCCCTTCCCCGGGCTTCCAGGAACCCTCCAGGTCCCGGGATTACCCGGGAAAGCGTCGCGTTTCGGGCATTTGTAATTAGTTTCCTGAAAGAGGCTGGTTACCGGCTGCCGCCGGTTTTCTCCCCTCTCGAGAGGGCGGCCGTGGCGGAACAGGCTCGTCCGTCGTAGACTCCCCGGACTCACCCCTTGGAACTCTGCGGGCTTGAAGCGAACCTTGAGTAAAGAAAAGGAAAAAAAACCCGACCTCACCCCCGTGATGGCCCAGTACCGGGAGGCCAAGGCCCAGAACCCGGACGCCGTCCTCTTCTTCCGGATGGGCGACTTCTACGAGATGTTCTACGAAGACGCCAAGCTCGCCGCCCAGGTGCTTGGGATCGCCCTCACGAGCCGGAGTAAAGGGGACAATGCCGTCCCCATGGCTGGGGTCCCTGTGCGGAGCGCCCACTCTTACATCTTCCGCCTCCTCAAGGCGGGCCATCGCGTGGCGGTCTGCGAGCAGGTCCAGGATCCCCGAGAGGCCAAGGGCCTGGTCCAGCGCAAGGTAGTCCGGATCATCACCCCGGGGACCCTGACCGAAGAGGAGGCCCTGGAGAGCAAGGCCCCCAACTTCGTGGCCGCCCTCTCGCCGGCCCACGAAAGGGTAGGCCTGGCCTGGCTCGACCTCTCCACGGGGCGCTTCCTGGTCCACGAGGTCCCCCGCCGGAACCTGGCGGACGAACTCTCCCGGATCGAACCTGCCGAGGTCCTCTTTCCCGAGTCTCCCCCCGGGGAGGAAGAGAAGGGAGAAGGCGGGAACGGCCAGGGGGAGATCTCCAGGATCCTGGAAAACCTGGAAACAGCCCGCACTCCCTGGCGAGCCTGGGCTTTCACCCCGGAATCGGGGTTCCAGACCTTGACCTCTTTTTTCAAGGTCTCCAGCCTGGCCGGGTTCGGGCTGGAGGGGAGCCCTTTGGCTGTGGGCGCCGCGGGGGCGCTCGTGGACTATCTCCGGGAAACCCAGAAGGTCGGCCTGCCCCACATCACCCGAGTGGAGCCCTTCCAGGAAACGGGCCTCATGCTCCTGGACCGGGCCACCCGGGTGAGCCTGGAATTGACCCGCACCATGCGGGAAGGCTCCACCAAGGGGTCCCTCCTCTCGGTGGTGGATCAGACTCTCACCCCCATGGGGGGACGGCTCCTCCGGGAATGGATCCTGGCTCCCCTGACCGATCCCACCCGGATCCTGGAAAGGCAGGAGGGGGTGGCGTACTTCGTGGAGCGGGGCCGGGAGCGGCGGAAAGTCCGGGAGATCCTCAAGGGAATGGCCGACCTGGAGCGGATCGGCGCCAAGATCTCCACGGGACGGGCCAACGCCCGGGACCTGGTCTCCCTGGCGGGAGCATTGAAGAAGCTCCCCCCCCTTAAAGAAGCCATGGGAACTCCCTACGCGGACCTCCTTGCCCGCACCACGGAGGGCATGGACCTGTTGGAGGACGTGGTGGAGAGGGTCACCTCATGCCTGGTGGAGGACCCCCCGCTTCAGCTCCGGGAAGGGGGGCTCATCCGGAAGGGCTTCGATCCAGAGCTGGACGAACTGAGAGCCATCGGGAAGGAAGGCAAGGAATGGATGGCCCGGTTCCAGGCCCGCGAGATCGAGAGGACGGGCATCCAGGGCCTCAAGGTGGGGTTCAACAAGGTCTTCGGCTACTACATCGAGGTGAGCCGGTCCAATGCGGGGTCCGTCCCTGCTTCCTACATCCGCAAACAAACCCTCAAGAACGCGGAAAGGTACATCACGCCGGAACTCAAGGAATACGAAACCCGCGTGCTGAAGAGCGAGGAGATGGCCCGGGAGATGGAATACAACATGTTCCTTGCCTTGAGGGCCGAACTCGCCGGAGCCCTTCCCCGGATTCTGGCCGCCGCCCGGGCGGTGGCCCTCCTGGACGTTCTCTCGGGCCTGGCCGAGCTTGCCCGGACCCGGAACTACTGCCGGCCGCAGGTGGACGGATCCCGGGCGCTCTTCATCCGCGGGGGCCGCCACCCCGTCCTGGAGACCACCCTTCCCGGCGATTCCTTCGTCCCGAACGACACCGACCTGGAGCCCCCGACGCGCAGGATCTCGCTCATCACCGGACCGAACATGGCGGGCAAGTCCACCTATATCCGCCAGGTCGCGCTGATCGTGCTCCTGGCGCAGACCGGCTCCTTCGTCCCCGCCGAGGAGGCCCGCATCGGAGCGGTGGACCGTATTTTCACGCGGGTGGGCGCGGCGGACGACATCGCCGCCGGGAATTCCACTTTCATGGTGGAGATGCTCGAGACCGCCAACATCCTCAACAACGCCACCGAAGCCTCCCTGGTGATCCTGGACGAAGTAGGAAGGGGCACGTCGACCCACGACGGGCTGGCGCTTGCCTGGTCCATCTGCGAGGACCTGCACGACCGGATCAGGGCCCGGGCGCTCTTCGCCACCCATTTCCACCAGCTCACGGGACTTGCCCGGCACCTGCCGGGGCTTCTGAACCACCATGTGGCCGTCCGGGAATGGGGGGACCAGGTGGTCTTCCTCCACCGGATCCTGGAGGGTGGCACGGACAAGTCCTACGGGATCCACGTAGCCCGCCTTGCAGGGGTCCCGGACCGGGTGATCGAGAGGGCGCGGGAGATCCTGGAGGACCTGGAAGAGGGGGCCGAAAGGGTGCGAAAGGCCGTGGAGGCCCCGCGGAAGGGCCCCAGGCAGGCTTTTCTCTTCGAGATTCCCCCCGACCCGGCCCTGGAAAAACTGAAGACCCTCGACCTGGAAAGGATGAGTCCCCTGGACGCCCTGCTGGCCCTCAAGGAACTGCAGGAG
>JALUZX010000231.1 GCA_027011425.1 Planctomycetota bacterium | reverse complement strand
TGAGTCTATGGATCAGGCCAGAGGGCCCGCGTTGTAGTCCTGCTTGAGGACCAGGACGATCATGACGATCGCCGCCAGCAGGAAGAAGGCCGTCGTGGCCAGGAGACCGATGTCCCAGCCGGCTCCGCCCGTTTCCTCCTCCAGGACCTGGACCTCGTCACTCTCGACGGTCTCGATGATTTCCGGCTCTTTTCTCGTCTTGCGCGCCATGTCAGCCGCTCCTTTATTTCTTAGGTCCCTGGAGAAGTCCGATCAAAGGTTGGTCTTGGCCCGGTCACCCTTGGCGACCTTCAGGCGGGCGTTCACCACGCGGGCCACACAGGACTTGTTGTCCACATCGATCACCTGGGCGCGGGCCTTGTAGGAACCGCCCCTGTAGATATCGAAGGTGTAGCCCTTGGCCACGCCGTCGTCCTTGCCCACCGACAGGGTCACCAGCGTAGTGTCCAGGACCTTGTTGACCGCCATGACCAGGGCGTCCAGATCCTTCTGGGGACGGCCGGGCACGAAGCCCTGGGCCACAGCCATGGCCACCTGGGCGTTCAGGTTTTCCTTGTCGTTCTCCAGCTTGGCGATCGTCGCTTCGTGGGTGGCGATCTTGTCGTTCAGCTTGGCGATCTCGTTCTTGAGGGAAGCCACCTGCTCCTCCAGGGCCAGGCGGGCGTTTTCCGCGTCCTCCCGGGCCTTCTGGGCGGCGGCTTCCTTCTCGCGGAGGTTCTTGTTCTCTTCCCGGGCCTTGTCGACGTCCGTCTTCAGAACATCCAGGTTGGCCTTGATGTCCTTCAGGCTGGCCACGTTCTGGGCGTTGGTGTCCTTGGCGTCCTTCAGCTCCTGCTGGAGCATCTTGATCTGGTTCTGCAGGTTGAGGACCTGGCCGTGAGCCACGGTGTAATCGCTCTTCTTGCTCTGCAGGTCGGCCTGGAGCTTGGCGATCACCTGGTCCTTTTCCTTCTTGGTCTTCTCGTGGGCCGCCTGCTCCGCCAGGAAGTCCTTCCTGTAGCTCTCTCCGTTCTGGAGCAGGTTCCCGGCGAAGGCCACGAAGGCCACCGACAGGATGAGGTTGATAATCACGAAAACACGTCCGATCGGGCTCATCTGGCTCTCCTGTGAAAAGTGTTGGGACTCGTTTCCTTCCTGGTCTCTACTGGCACAAAGGACACAAACCACCGGGTCTTGCCGGAAAGACCCGCCTGGACCGGAAAGAAGGAGCAGATCATAAGAATGGCCTTCTTTCCGTCAAGCAGGTCTCCGGCGGTCGCCGGAAAACCTCACGCCGTCTTCCACGCCGCCTCCCCCAGGAAGGTCGAGGAAAGGCCGGCGAGGAGGACCCCCCGGGAAAACTCCCAGGTCAGGGAGAAACTTCCCGTTTTTTCGGGATCCTTGCCATTCTACCCCCTGGAAGCCCGCCGGGCCACGGAGGAAGGAAAAAGGCAAGAAGAAAGGCAAAGATCAAGAGCCCCAAGCCGGGCCACCCCGAAACACTTGCCGTCCAGGTGGTCCCTGAGATAAGAGGCACACGCACCCTTAGTATGCCCCGGAACCCCCGGTCACGCCCTTTCTTTTTCAGAACCGGCCCGATGGTTCCGTCCGGGCCGACCAGGCAGGTGACCCCCGAATTGGTGCACCGCACCACGGCCCGCCGGCACTCCAAGGCTCGAAAGACCGTCATGGCCAGCATCTGGTCCAGCTCGGCCCCGTCCTCATACCAAGCTTCGTTGGAGAGCACCAGGTGCCAGAGGGCGCCTTCCCGGGTGGCCCGGGCGAAGTGGTCGGGAAAGGCGTTGTCGTAGCAGATGGCCAGCCCGAACCTTCCCGTGGCGGGGAGGTTCAGGGTGAGAGGCCCCCGGCCGGCCTGGAGGGTCGGGACTCCCAGCCTCTGGAAGAACCGGGTGAAGGAAAGGCCCAAGCCAAAGGGAACGCGCCGGAGAAAGGGCAGGAACTCCCCTCCCGGCACGAGGTTGCGCTTGGACACCGAGCCGAGGAGCCTCCCCTCCCTGTTCCAGAGGAAGGCCCGGTTTTCCAAAACCAGGAGCTTCGGTTCCTTCCTGTCGGGACAAAGAGCAAGGGCCCCGGCAACCAGTCCGCCGCCCCGGCTCAAGGAGGCTGCCTGCAGGATCTCCGCCGCGTAATAGGCCGCCTCCCTCCGGGCCCGGTCCAGGTTCACCTTTTCCCACCACACCGTGGGCATCAACCCCGAGCCCGGCGCCTGGACAATGGGGATGGGAAAGGTGGTCTCCGACCAGACCAGGAGATCCACCGGTCCTTCCCGGGCCAGCTCCCGGGTCAAGGCCAGGTGCTCTTCGAACCCCGAAGGGTCCGTTCCCCGGAGAGATTTCCCGAACAGAGGGAGCATTCCCTGGACCAGGCCCACCGTGGGTCCCGGCCGGGTCCGGATCCCGGCCAGGGACCAGCGGGCCAGGACCCCGTTGCAGCCAAGGAGCGCCAGGGCCGCTCCCGCCCAGGCCAGGGCCTTGGTCTTGGCCGGTCTTCCCTCCCTCCAGGAGACCCAGACCCAGGCCAGGGCCCCGGAGAAAAAGGCGACCAGAAAATTGAGCCCCACCTCGCCCAGGTAGGAAGCGCTCCCTGCGAACCAACTCTGGAGGTAGAGGGAGTGGGCCACCTGGTGGTGGGGGTAGGGCAACTCGGGAAAGCGCGCGCGCAGCCACTCCCCGGCGGACCATCCCAGCCCGGCGGCCAAGGGCAAAGGGATCCGGGAGGCGAGCCTCCTGTAGAGAAAAAGGCCGATCAGCATCACCGCCGCCGACCCCATGGACTTGAAGGGAAAGATTCCGGCGAAATGGTGGATCAGCCATATATCCGAGAGAGCGTAATAAACCGTCCCCGCCAGGAAGGCGCTCCACCAGGCCTCCTTGGGGGAAAGCCCGTTTCCCGGCCGAACCAGGAGAAGGAGCGGCGCCAGGGCCCCCAGGGCGAGAAGCCCCCCCAGGGGTCGCGCCTCACCCGGGGCGGGAAGCCAGAGCAGGGCCCCGGAGAGCAGGGCCCAAGCCAGGAGGAAGAGAAGTCTCTTCCTCTCTTTCATGCCTGGTCACGCACGGGCGCCCACCGCACGGGATCGCCGTCGCGGATCCACTCCCCCGCGGGCACCTCGAAGAGGCAATCCACCCCGGCCAGGTCGGTCCTGTCCTCGGCCAGGTGCTCCACCACGGCCTCTCCTCCCTCCACGCGGAGCCGTCCCGGGTAGATCCGGGTCTCCTCCTTGGGCCAGACCTTGCT
>JALUZX010000230.1 GCA_027011425.1 Planctomycetota bacterium | reverse complement strand
GCCGTATAGGACGGTTTGAGTCCCCTGTCCAGGGCGTGGGCGTGGAGGATCCGGAGGAGCCTGGAAAGGCGGGAGAGGTTGCCTGCGATGACCCGCTCCAGGTAAGGGACTCTTCCCCTGCGCCAGTCCTCCACCTGGGCGGGGCGGAGCAGGCTCATCCGGAGGAGAACCTCCACGGGCGTCACCACGTCCCCCTTGGCCAGGATCTGGTTTACCGCCTGGACCACTCGGGGGTAGAGCTTGTCGTGGCGATACTTGGCGCACCTGCCTCCCTTGGCGGGCTTTTTCTTTTTTTTCTTCTTCTTTTTCTTTCCGGCCGGTTGTTCCGGGGCGCTCACGGGTCCTCCTTTGGGTGAGCAGGGCATTCTACCGGGGAGGCGCCCCCTGGAAAGGTCAGGGAAGACCCGTTGACCTCTTTTCCCGGGTCCCTACCCTGTCCTGCTTCCCTGCCCCGGCGACCCATGAGGAGGGGCCGGTGGGTCCTCTTCCCGCGCGTTCGGCCCTGTTTTTTGCCCCTCTTTGAGGTTTTTGAAGATGAAGAAGCTCGATCTCCTGGTTCCCGGGTTGGTTCTGGCGCTCTCCTGTCCGGCCTTCGCCACGTGGTACGGGGTCAATGTCGAAAAGGGCGCCGACATCATGATGTTTGACGTCCGGTGGCCCTGGTGGCCGGAGAGCACCTACTTCGCCAACTGGAACTACCATCTCCTCCCGGGACGGATCAGCGGGTACGGCGGGTTCGCGGCGTCGGTGGAGGCGGTGGGGCCGGACCACCTTCCCAATCTCGACCCGGAGGTCCAGTCGGCCTACCGTCCCTCCTCGGTCTGGTCCTTCTGGGGAGGGAACTCCAAGGGGGAACCCGTCCGGGTGGAAGCGACCTCCCGGTTCAACTACCCCAAGCAATACATCGGCGAAGGGGCCAGCGGGTCCCTGGGGGGCGTCTGGCCGGTGGTGGAGCGGGGGCGGTGGTACACCGTGCTTCTCCGCCTCTGGAAACCCGCGGGCCCCGGAAAGCATGGGTATTCGTATATCGGAAGATGGCTCAAGGACGTGGAGGCGGGCCGGTGGTATCTCTACGGGATCATGCGCCTTCCGGTGGAGGTGGATTCCTTCAACGGGAACGCCGGGTTTCTCGAGGACTACTGGTTCGCCGGGCGATCCGTCCGTTCCCTCCACAGGCGGCTCGGTTATTACAGAAAGGACGGAAAGTGGCGCAAGGCCGACAAGGTCGTCTACAATGTCCCGCCGCCGGGAAATACCCTCAATACATACTGGATCGTCGACAAGATCGGGAACGGCACGGTCCTGGCCATGGAGCTGAGTTCCAACAAGGCTCTTTTGCCCTTCCAACTGCGGGGAAAGCCCCTGCCCCTTGGGAAGAAGACCAGTTTCACCCTGGCCCAGCCCGATCGGCCCTCCCTGGACAGACCGGCTGTCCGGGATGTCCGGGCGATCTCCACGGGAAGCCAGGTCCTGGTCTCGTGGAACGTCCCCCCAAATGCGGCCCCGCAACTTTCTTACAAGGTCGAAGTCTTCAAGGACGCCCGGTGCGCCGGCCGGCCCGCGGTCCGGATCTTCCGGAGGAGGCCGACTACCCGAAAGGTCCTGGTGGACGTCGATCTTCCCTCCCCGGCCGTCCGCCTCACCTTGACGGACGTCTTCGACCAGCAAACCGAGCCGGTGGTGGTCCGGGCGGAAAAGGCGCCCGAGGCCAGCCCCGCCTCGAAGGTGAAGGCTTCCCGGGGGCTTCGCTACCGCATGTTCTTCTCCGGCGGCGAGCGCCACGTCAACGTCTTCTACCCGCCCTGCCGGAAGTGCAAGCAAAGCCGTGAGGAGAAGCATTTCTTTGTTTCCCTCAGGGAGATCCGGAAAGCCAAGCTCGTCCAGCAGGGCCACTGCCTGGGGTTCGACCTCAACCTCAGAGGGGCGAGAAAGACCGGTTTCGCCTTTGTCTTCGACGGCCTGCTTCGCGTGCCGGAAACCGGGCTCTACCTCTTTTCCATGAGAGGGACGGACGGATACAGGATCCGTATCGACGGAAAGGCGGTTCTCCTCTGGGACGGACTGCATGGACCCGAGGAGAGGACTTTCTTCCTGAACCTCTCCGCCGGGGATCACCCCTTGGATGTGGAATATTTCTTCGACAGGCGCCAGCCCTTCTTTTCCCTGCGGTGGCAGGGGCCGGGCGACAAAGAGTTCCGGGAGATCCCCGTCGAGGCCCTGCTGCATCCTTCCACGGGAAAGACCCCCATTCCGGATCTTTCCGTCCATGCCATGCAGGGAGGCTTGGTCCGGGCGCAGGCGGTCGTGGCGGCCAAGGGGCGGAAGATCGAGAGGATCCAACTCTTCTGCGACAAGATGCGGATCGCTTCCTCCAGGGGGGAGAGGCTCCTTTTCCACGACCTTCTTCCCGCCGGCCGGCGCCGGGTCTGGGCGCGGGTCTTCTACGACGGCAATCACACCGCCGACACGGAACCGGTCTTTGTTGGGGTTCCCTCCGGGAAGATCACCGGGTGGAAGCTGGGGATCGCCGGGGAGGCCGGCTGCCCGCGGAACATCCTCCAGGTCTCGGACAGCGCCTTCCGCTTCATCGGCGAAGGGGAATTCGTCCTCTACAGGCGGGTTCAGGGCGACTTCACCCTCACCTGCAGGATCGCCCGGTGCCTCGGTCTCGGCGGGGAACCCGTCAACGGCTCCTCCTGGGTGGGGCTTTCGGTGCGGCGGGACGCCTCCCGGAACAATTACCGCTGGAGGCCTGAATTCGGGATCATGCAAACGGCGCGCCGCGGAATCCGGACGACCCCGGACCACCCGGACCTGGGCGGGGGGCGGATCTCGGCGCAGGTCTTTCCCAAAGGGCGGCCCTGGCTCCGGATCATCCGGAAGGGACATCTTTGGACGGCCTGGACCTCGGCGGACGGCAAGCGCTGGGAATACGGGACTACCCACTGCAAGAGGATCGCCGATTCCGTGGACGCGGGGATCGTCTTCCGGGCCCTGCCCCAGGACGCCCAGATGTACTTCCAGGCGGCCGTGACGGATCTCTCCTTGGAGAAGGGGGCGCCCCCGGGGTTCGCTTTCCCCAAGGCGGTCCCGGCGGAAAACACCAGGGATGTCCCCTTTACGGGGATCGCCGTGGCGCCCTCCGACCCGGAGGTGATCGTCCTGCGCTCCCCGGAAAGAGGGCTGCTCCGGTCCGAGGATGGGGGGAAGACATGGAGGGAGGCCAATGGGAACCTCCAGGGG
>JALUZX010000229.1 GCA_027011425.1 Planctomycetota bacterium | reverse complement strand
GCCTTCGAGTTTCTCCGGGGGAACGGGGGCGAAGCGGGCGGGCTCCATGGAAAAGGTGGCCCGGCCCTTGGAGAGGGAACGGACGGTGGTGGAGTAGCCGAACATCTCCGAGAGGGGCACTTCGCCTCGGATGAAACAGGGATCCCCGCCCATGACCATCTCGGAGATCTGGGCCCGCCTGGTGTTCAGGTCGGAGACGATCCCCGAGACGTATTCTGGAGGGACCTGGACTTCGAAGCGCATGATGGGCTCCAGGACGATCTCTCCCCCGTCCTCCACGGCCTTCCGGAAGGCACCGGCCGCGGCGGCCTGGAAGGCCACTTCCGTGGAATACCCTTCCCGCCACTCCCCGCCCGTGACGGAGACCCGCACGTCCACCAGGGGATAGCCGTAGCTCAACCCCCCCTCTGAGGTCCCCAGGATCCCCAGCTTCACCGCCTCGTGGAAGGCCCCGGGAATCTGCTCGTGGGAGCAGAAGACCAGGACCTGGGGCGGACCGCCCGTGGGATGGGGCTCCACCTTGACCTCCACCTTGGCAAAGAGGTCCTTTCCCCCGAGAGCCCGCTCGAAGACCTCCACCCCCCTGCCCGGTCCGGCCACGGTCTCCTTGTAGGAGACCCGGGGGCGGCCCATCTTCCCTTCCACCGAAAAGTCCCGGACCAGGCGGTTCTTGATGATCTCCAAGTGGAGTTCCCCCATCCCGGAGACCAGGATCTGGCCCGTCTCCTCGTCCTCCCGGACCCGGAAGGTGGGGTCCTCCTTCTGGAGGCGCTCCAGGGCGTGAAGGAGCTTGTCCCGGTCGGCCGTGGACTTAGGTTCCACCGCCATGGACATGACGGGCTCGGGAAAGCGGATGGGCTCCAGGCTGATGGGATGGCCCTTGGAGTAGAGGGTGTCCCCTGTCCTGCCGAAGCGAAGCCCCGGCAAGGCCACGATCTCCCCCGCCCCGGCCTCCTGGATGGGCGCGCTCTCGTCAGCGTGCATCCGCAGGATCCGCCCCACCCGTTCCACCTTGCCCGTCCTAGAGTTGTAGACCTGGTCCCCCACACGCAAGGTGCCCGAGTAGATCCGGGTATAGAAGAGTTCCCCGTGCCGGTCGGAGAAGACTTTGAAGATGAAGGCCGCCAGGGGCCCCTTGGGGTCCGGGGGACGGGTCTCCTTGCGGATCTCCGGTTCTCCCCCTTTTCGGGCCTTGACCACCACCTCGCCCTCGATGGGGGGCACGTCCAGGGGCGAGGGAAGGTATAGGCCCACAGCGTCCATCAAGGGCTGGATGCCCTTGTTCCGGAGCGCGGCCCCGCAGAAGACGGGCACGATCTCTCCCGAGATGGTTTCCGACCGGAGAACCTCCCGGAGACGAGAGGCATCCACATCCTCTCCCTCCAGGTAGGCCTCCATGATCCCCTCGTCGAAATCGGCCAGGACCTCCACCATCTCTTCCCGGGCCTTCCGGGCGGCCTCCTCCACCTGGGGCGGGATCTCCCGGGAGACCGGGTTCTCCCCCAGTTCGTCCTCCCAGATCCAGGCCTGCATCTCCACAAGGTCCACCACCCCCTGGAAATCCCGCTCCCTGCCGATGGGGACCTGCAAGGGAACGGGACGGGCCCCGAGGCGCTCCCGGATCCTCTCCACGACCCGGCCGAAATCCGCCCCCGTCCGGTCCAGCTTGTTCACGAAGGCCAGCCTGGGCACACCGTAACGGTCGGCCTGCCGCCAGACCGTCTCCGACTGGGCCTCCACCCCGGCCACGCCGCAGAAGACCACGATCACCCCGTCCAGGACCCGCATGGCCCGCTCCACCTCGGCGGTGAAATCCACGTGCCCCGGCGTGTCGATCAGGTTGTAGGTCCAGTCCTTCCAGGGGAAGTTGGTGGCCGCCGAGGTGATGGTGATGCCCCTCTCCCTCTCCTCGGCCATCCAGTCCATGGTGGCGTTCCCGTCGTGGACCTCCCCCATCCTGTGCTCCTTGCCGGAATAGAAGAGGAACCGCTCGGTGACGGTGGTCTTGCCCGCGTCGATGTGGGCGGCGATTCCAAAATTCCGAATCCTGGAGAGGTCCATGTCCTTCCTTTTCCCCTCATGTGGAAACACGCCGCCCCCGGAGGGATCCGGCGTGTTCCAAAAGGAGATGGGGAACTTACCAGGCGAAGTGCGAGTAGGCCTTGTTCGCCTCCGCCATCTTGTGCACGTCGATCTTCTTCTTGATGGCCGCGCCCTGGGGGTTGTTGTTGTAGGCGTCCATCAGTTCCTCGGCCAGCCTCTTGGCCATGGGCTTGCCCTTCTTGGCCCGTGCGGCGTTTACGATCCACCGGATCGCCAAGCTCTGCTGGCGGTTCTTCTTGACTTCCATGGGCACCTGGTAGGTGGCGCCCCCCACCCGCTTGGAGCGCACCTCCGTGCGGGGCTTCACGTTCTCCACCGCCCGGGTGAAGATCTCCACGTAATCCACGTCGGGAAGCTTCTTTTTGCAGATCTCCAACGCGTCGTAGAAGATCTTCTGGGCCAGGCTCTTCTTCCCGTTCCACATGATCTTGTTGATGATCTTCGTGGCGAGTTTGCTCCCGAACCTGGGGTCGGGGCGGACATAGACATCGGTGGATTTGAAATTTCGCGGCATGGCTACTTGGGCCTCTTGGTCCCGTACTTGGATCTGGAACGGCGCCGATCCTCGACTCCGCTGGCGTCGAGGACACCCCGAATCACGTGATAACGCACACCGGGAAGGTCCCGGACTCGTCCTCCTCTGACGAGCACGATGGAGTGCTCCTGAAGGTTGTGTCCCTCGCCGGGGATGTAGACCGTGACCTCTTTCCCGTTGGAGAGCCTCACCCTGGCCACCTTCCGGAGGGCCGAGTTCGGCTTCTTGGGGGTCATGGTCTTCACCTGGAGGCACACGCCCCGCTTCTGGGGGCATCCCTCCAGGACGGGCGACTTGGACCGCTTGAGGATCTTCTTGCGTCCCTTTCGAACCAGTTGGTTGATCGTCGGCATTGCTGAAACTTTCTTTCCTTGTCCGTTCCACCTCTCCAGGGCGGAGAGGGGCAGGATTGTAGCCTACCTTCGGCTCCGGTCAATGAGGGGCCCCGCGAATCAGGCCCCATCGGCCGGTCCGGTCTTCAGGATTGCTCCTCCTTGCTCTGGGCCCCCGGCGCGGGGTCCTCCCCGCTCTCCCCGCCGCCCGGATTCTCCGGGGCCTCTCCCTGGGCGGAGTCAGAAGCCTTTTCCTGTCCATCTTCTCCCAGGG
>JALUZX010000228.1 GCA_027011425.1 Planctomycetota bacterium | reverse complement strand
TCCTCGAACTTCTGGGCGACCTGGTGAAGGCCGGGGGATACACGGAGGACCGGGAGGAGCTGGAGAGGAAGGCGGACCTCCTGGAGGAGGAACTCTCCAGGCGGGGGCTCCGGGTGGCGCGGGAGGAGGGCGAACTCGGCCCTCACCTGGTGGCCCGCAATGCCGCCGCCGGGGAGGGAAAGCCCACCCTTCTCGTCGGGCACTACGACACGGTGGCGCCTCCCGTCCCGGGCGGGCACAGGCTCTCCCTGGAGGGAAACCTGGTCCGGGGCCGGGCCGTGGCGGACATGAACGGCGGAATCGTCGCGATCCTGGGGGCCCTGGAGCTTCTCGGGAAGGAGGGGGCCCTCGAGAAGGTTCCCCTGGAGGTGATCCTCGTCTCCGACGAGGAACGGGGATCGGGAAGCGCCGTCCCGGTCTTGAAGAGGGAGGGAGCCCGGGCCGAGAGGGCTTTGGTTTTCGAGCCGGGCCGGGAGGAGACGGGCGTGGTCCTGGGGAGGAAGGGGCGCCGGGCCCTGGAGATCACCGTCCACGGGAGGGAGGCTCACGCGGGGATCGCCCCGGAGACGGGGATCAACGCCCTGGCCGAGGCGGCCTCCATACTTGGCCCGGCGGAAGAGAAAGCCAAGAGCCTGGAAGTGACCCTGGTGATCGGGGGGCGGACCCGTGTCTATCCCGGGGTTCCGAATACGGTTCCTGGGAAGGTGGTGATGAGCGGGGACCTGCGGTACCACGAGGAGCGCGCCGCCAAGGCCATGATCGAGGAGCTGGAGCGGGTGGTGAACGTGACGCCCGCCCGGATCGCCGGGGCGGGGCTTCCCCCGAACCGGGTGGAGGTCCTCTCGGGGCGGCCCGCCTGGGTGGTCAAGAGAGAAGACCGCCTGCTCTTCGAGATGGCCAGGGAGATCGCCCGGGAGCTGGGTTTCGAGATCAAGGCCGTGTACGCCGGCGGCGGGTCCGACGCCAACCACCTGGCGGAGCTGGGGGCGCCCGTCCTGGACGGGCTAGGCCCGGTGGGGGGAAACTTCCACAGGGAGGACGAGTTCATCCTCCTTCCCACCCTGCTTCAAAGGGTGCTCCTGGCGGTGGAGCTGGTGAGACGATCCGCCGGGATTTCCCGGGAGGAAGGATAGATGCCCTCCCCCGGGCGTTCCCGGGAGAAGAAGCCGGCCGTGAAGCGCGCCCTAGCCGTTCTTCTACTTTCGGCCGCCGGATTTCTCCTTCCCTCGGCGGGCCCCGGAAGGAGGAGTTCCATCCCGGGCGGGGGGCCCTACGCGGGATGGACCCACGGCCCGGGGGCCAAGGGAATCCTTTTCCCCCTGGCGGTATGGCTCCAGAGCCCCAGGCTCGCCGGGGCCTACAAGAAGATCGGCATCAACCTATACGTGGGGCTCTGGAAGGGGCCGACGGAGAAGCAGCTGGCCGCCCTCGAGAAGGCGGGCATGCCCGTGTTCTGCGCCCAGAACCGGGTGGGGCTCACCAGCCCCCACAGGGGAATCATCGTGGGGTGGCTCCAGAAGGACGAACCCGACAACGCCCAGAGCCGGGGAAGGGGGAAGGGCTACGGCCCGCCCATCCCTCCGGCCCGGATCCAGGCCCGCTACAAGGAGATGGTCCGCCGCGACCCGACCCGGCCGGTCTACCTCGGCCTGGGCCAGGGCGTGGCCTGGGACGGCTGGGTGGGCCGGGGCGTCCGCTCCCGCCATCCCGAGGACTATCCCGAGTATATCAAGGGCGGGGATATCATCTCCTTCGACATCTATCCCGTGGCGAGCACGCGGAGGGCCGTGGCGGGAAAACTCTGGTACGTGGCCCGCGGCGTGGAGCGCCTGGTGAAGTGGTCCAAGGGCAAGAAGATCGTCTGGAACTGTGTGGAGGCCGCCCGGATCCGCAATACCCGCCGGAAGGTCACTCCCCGGGAACTCAGGGCCGAAGTCTGGATGTCCATCATCCACGGTTCCCGGGGGATCGTGTACTTCGTCCACCAGTTCAAGCCCAGGTTCGACGAGCACGCTCTCCTGGACGACCCGCCCCTTCTTGGGGCCGTCGCTTCCCTGAACAAGCGGATCACCTCTCTCGCCCCGGTGATCCTGTCGCCCCCCTTGAAGAAGGGCGTGGAGGTGAAGGTCCTGGGCAAGGGTTTCCCTCCGGCCGTCACGGCCCGCCGGTACAAAGGGAGGATCTATCTCTTCGCCGCCGCCATGCGGAACGCGCCCGTGAAGGTCCGTTTCCACTTCCGCCTTCCGGGCCTCCCCACATCAGCCAAGGCGGAAGTCCTGGACGAGAATCGTTCCCTCTCCCTCGAAAACAGAGCCTTCACCGATTCCTTCCAGGGCTACCAGGTCCACCTCTACCGAATCCATCCCTAGTATCAAAGTGCCACCGGGCGTGGTTGGATGCTTTTGTCGCGTCCGCCGATCACTGCCCTTTTCAAATGGTGCGCCGGGCCCCGGCCGGGTCTTTGCCCGCCGCCAACGCCCGGCCTTTTCCGGAAAGGCCTCCCCCCCTTGACCAATGAAAAGAAGGGTCCGATCATGGATTTTCCTCCTGGACCAGCCCTGGGGCGAGAGGATGAAAAAATGGAAAGGGAAGGAACCGGGGCCGGGCATCTGTCGTATTTCTCCCCTGTGGGAGAGACGAAAATGATGGAAGGGCCAAGGAAAGCTCTGGTTTTTATTCTTGGATCGGTTCTGTTGCTGGCCGCGGTTTTGTGGATTGGCTTCGGCGGCGGCCGTCTCCAAGGGATCCCGGGTGGAAGCAGGGAAGGGAGTGGCGCCGGCCCGGGGAAAGGGCTCGAAGCGGGAAAAGAGTCTTCCGATTCCAAGAAACAAGGAAGTCTCCAAGAGGGAGCACGGGGACGCGGAAAGGCCTCGGGGAAACCAAGAAAAAGGCTGGAGGGTTTTCGCCCAGTCTTGAGGCATCGCATCCTTGCCGTCAGGGTTTTTCACCGGGTTGGAGGGAAACGGGAGTGGCTGGCGGGCGCGAAGGTGCCGGTTAGGTGTGGGAATAGCTGGGGTGACCTGGCGCTTGCGGATATTTCTTTAGGAAATGGAGGCGAGACTTTCGTCTGCGACTCCCGTGGGGTTGCTTACCTGCCCTTGGAATCCAGGAGGATCCCCGGGGTATCCTTCAAGGCCGCCAGGATGGAAGCTTTCAGGTGCCTGGGAATCATGGGGGTCAGGAGGCCTGCTTGGTGGTTGAAAATCAACCACCAAGTGGATGATTTTCAACCAGGTCCTGGGAG
>JALUZX010000227.1 GCA_027011425.1 Planctomycetota bacterium | reverse complement strand
GGGTTCCCGCCCTCCCGGCGGCGGCCCCGCCGGCTTTTCATGGATTCTACCCTCACCCGGCCCTGGAACCCGGCGCGGGGGGTTCACAAAAAAGTAAAAAGGAGAAAAGACGAAGGAAATGGCCCTCTTCCCGAAGACCTGTATCCTATTTGGATTCCCTCCCGTTCCGGCGGTTCCCAAGGCAGGAGGATCGACTTGCCCGACAAGGTGGTGGAGATCCAGGACCTGACGGTGAAGTACGGCACCTTCACGGCTGTCAAGGGTGTGAGCTTCTCCTTGGGGCAAGGGGCCTTCGGTCTTCTCGGGCGCAACGGAGCCGGCAAGACCACGATTCTCCGGGCCCTCTTGGGTCTGGTTCCTCCCGATGGTGGGAGCCTCCGGGTGCTGGGCATGGACGCCGCCCGCCGGCCCGCCTCGGTTCGGGCCCGGGTGGGTTACCTTCCCGAGGGGCAGGTGGCCTTTCCCGGGATGACCGGGTTCCAGGCGGTGGTCTACGCCGGGCGTCTCTCGGGACTTCCCCGGCGGATCGCCAGGAGGCGGGCCCACGAGATGCTCTATTTCGCCGGCCTGGGCGAGGCCCGCTACCGCCCCATGGAGGGGTATTCCACGGGCATGGTGCAGAGAGTGAAGCTCGCCATGGCGCTCGTGCACGATCCCCCCCTCCTCTTCCTGGACGAACCCACCAACGGCCTCGATCCGGCGGGACGCAAGCAGATGCTGGAGCGGGTGCGGGAACTCGCGGGGAGGCGGGGAAAGACCCTGGTCCTTTCCTCCCATATCCTGAGCGACGTGGAGGAGGTCTGCGACGAGGCCCTGCTCCTGCACGAGGGAAGGGTTTTGAAGAGCGGAGTTCTGGCGGAACTCACGGCGGCCGCGCCCCGGGTCCGGGAGGTCCTGGCGGCCGGGGAGAGGGAGAGGCTGGAAGCCTCCCTGGGGGAGAGAGGGATTTCGGTAATCCGGGTGGATAGAGCCGGTCCTTTTCTGAAGATCCGGGTGGGTCTTCCCCCCGGCGCCGGGGGGCGGGAGATCTTTGGGGCCGTCGCTGCCGGGGGAGGCGTGGTCCGTTCCCTGGTGGAAGTGCGCCGCTCCCTGGAGGAGGTTTTCGGGGAAGCCGTGGGGGGAGGGGCCTGAGGTGCCGATCTACGAGAGAGGATACCTGGAACTCAGGGAGGAGGAGAGGCCGGGGCGGCCCTCCTGGCTCGTCCTACCCCTGGTGGAGGCCGGGGCCTGGATCCGGAACCGGAAGCTCCTGGTCCTCTGGTTCGCCTGCGTGGTCCCCTTCCTGGTCCTCCTGGTCAGGCTCTTCATGGCCCTTTCGCTGGTGGCCCTGGACGGAAGCGCTCCCCGGCCGGGGAGGATGCCCCGTGTCTTTCTGGGGAACCCCCGTTCCATGGAGTTCTATTCGGGGCCTCTCCTGGAATTTTCCCTTCTGCCCGTGCTGGTCTTCCTGGCGGCCACGGCGGTCCGGACGATCAGCCTGGACCGGAAGACCGGCGCCCTGGAACTCTACTTCACGAGGCCGCTTTCGCCTTCCCGGTATATCCTCGGCCGCTGGTGCGGGGCGGCCCTGGCCGTGGCCTCGGTGACGGCCGTCCCCGCCCTCCTGGTCTGGCTCGTGGGCGCCTTGGCCGCGCCGGACTGGTCCTTTCTGGAGGAGACCCTGTGGATCCCGGGGAGGATTCTCCTCCAGGGAGGATTCTTCGCCCTGGTCATGGGAATCTGGGTGGCGGCCATCTCCTCTCTGACCTCCTCGCCCCGGACGAGCCAGATCCTTTGGGCCGGATTCCTGGCCGTGATGCACCTGGTCTTCTCCGGAGGCCTGCGCCGCTTTCTCCGCGAGTCCTGGCCCGTCCAGCTTTCCCCCTGGGGAATCCTCCAGCGCGTGGGAGAGGCCATCCTGGGGGTGAAGCCCGAGGTTCCCCTCTCCCTGCCCCTTTGCGTGGCCCTGAGCGTTTTCCTCTCGGTCCTGGCCTACCTGGTTCTGCGCAGGAACCTGAAGCCCTTGGAGGTGGTGGGATGAGCGAGCCCGCCCTGCGCTTCGAGAGGGTGACCCGCTGGTACGGTCCCGTGGCGGGGGTCCTGGAGGTGAGTTTTTCCCTCGAGGCCGGGGTGACGGGCCTGCTCGGCCCCAACGGAGCGGGGAAGTCCACGATCCTGCACCTTGCGGCGGGCCTGATCCGCCCCGGGATGGGCAAGGTCGAGGTTTTCGGGAGGCCGCCTTTCCGCTCGGGGAAGGTCCGGTCCCGGGTGGGCCTCCTTCCCGAGACCCAGGCCTTTCCCCCGGGGGTGACGGGAAGGAGCTTTCTCAGGACCTGCCTCCTCCTTTCGGGGCTTTCGGGCCGGGAGGCGCGGCGGAGGACCGAGGTCCTCCTGGAGGAAGTCGGCCTGGCCGGGGCGGCGGGCCGGGGAGTGGCTGGGTATTCGCAGGGAATGAAACAAAGGCTGAAGCTGGCCCAGGCCCTGGGGCACGACCCGGACCTCCTGCTTCTGGACGAGCCCCTGACGGGCCTGGATCCCGTGGCGCGCCGGGATGTGATCGCCCGGGTCCAGGAGCTGGGGGAGAGGGGAAAGGCGGTTCTCGTCTCGAGCCACGTCCTCCACGAAGTGGAAGCCATGACGAGCCGGGTGATCCTCCTCAACCAGGGAAGGATTCTCGCCTGGGGCGAGATCTCCGAGATCCGCGCCCTCCTCAGGGACCAGCCCGTCCGGGTGCGGGTCCGGGGTAGGGACCCCAGGAGACTCGCCGCCGAGATGGTGCGGTGGCCTTCCGTGGGAGGGGTGAGGATCGCGGGAGAAAGCGTGGAGGGCGAGACCTGGGAGGCGGAGGCCTTCTTTCGGGCTCTCGGGGAGGTGGGGAAAGAGGAGTGGGCGGGCATCGAGGAGGTGCGGATCCTGGACGAGAACCTGGAGGCCCTCTTTGACTACCTGGTGGGCTGAGGCCATGGGGAGAGTGAAAGGAGCTGGGCCGTGCGGCTTTGGTGGGTGACCTTGAGGACCCAGTTCTGGTGGGGGTTGAGGCGGAGCCTCTTCACGAGAAGGGCCCTGGTCCCTCTTCTTGGCTTTCTTCCCCTTTGGGGCATGGAGATGGTGGTGCTGGTCCGGCGGGGAAATCCCCACTTCCTGGACCGTTTCTTCATCTATTTCCATTCCTGGGCCTTTCTCAGCATTCTTTTGCCCCTGATCGCCCTCTACCTGGCCGTCTCTGCCCTCCAGGACGACCGGGAGGGGGGGAGCCTGGTCTACAT
>JALUZX010000226.1 GCA_027011425.1 Planctomycetota bacterium | reverse complement strand
GAAAAGGGCCGGAAGGGACCCGAAATACCCCCGGACATCCAGGTCCCCGAAAACGTAAACCCTGGCATCGCCAGGAAGAAGACGCCGGCGGGCCCCGTCCCGGCGGAGTCCAGGAAAGGCGCCCGGCGGGGCGGCGGGAGAGGCGCCCCCGACCCGGCCAGGATCCTCCGGTTTCTCAAAAAATCCCGGCCCGAACTCTACGAGAAGGTCAAGGATCTCCCCCCGGCGGAGATCATGAAGAAACTCCGGGCCCTGCGGGGCGGCGGAAGAGGAAGGGGCGGCCCGAACCGGGACGGCGGAGGGCGCGGTTCATGACCATGACCATGGCCCGCCTCAGCGGCATCCGCCGCTACTACTGGATGGGGGAGAACGTCGTGAAGGCCCTGGACGGGATCGACCTGGAGATCCGGAAGGGCGAATACCTGGCGATCCTCGGGCGCTCCGGTTCGGGGAAATCGACCCTCCTGAACCTGCTGGGGTGCCTGGACAGGCCCACGGAAGGGACCTACATCCTGGACGGCGAAGACGTCTCCGTCCTGGACGACGACGAACTCTCCCACGTCCGGAGCAGGAAGATCGGTTTCATCTTCCAGTCCTTCAACCTGATCCCCCAGCTCACGGTGCTGGAGAACATCGAGGTCCCTCTCTTCTACCAGGGGGTTCCCCCCAAACAAGCGAAGGAGAAGGCCGCCGAACTTGCCGAGAAGGTGGGCCTGGGGGGACGCTTCCACCACAGGCCAACGGAACTCTCCGGCGGCCAGCAACAGCGGGTGGCCATCGCGCGGGCCCTGGTGAACGACCCGGCCCTGCTGCTGGCCGACGAGGCCACGGGAAACCTGGACTCCGCCACGGAAAAGGAGATCCTGGATCTCACCGACGAACTCCACGATCTCGGGATGACCGTGGTGCTCGTGACCCACAACCAGGCGCTCACCAGCCGGGCGGAACGGGTCCTCACGCTCGCCGACGGAAAGGTCGTGAGCGTCATGACCCGGGAGGAGATGGACCGGGCCGAGGAGGCCGCCCCGTGAACCCATTTCTGGCGATCCGCATCCTGAAACTCGGCGTCAAGAGCCTGCTCCTGCACAAGCTCCGGTCCCTTTTGAACATGCTGGGGATCCTCTTCGGCGTAGGCAGCGTGATCGCCATGCTCGCCATCGGTGAAGGCGCCGCCTGGGAGGCCCAGCAGCTCGTGAAGAGACTTGGACCTACGACCATCATCCTTCGCAGCGAAAAGCCCTCCGAGGAGAATCAGTCCGCCACGTCCACGGCCCGGATGATCGTCTACGGCCTGACTTTCGAGGACCTGGACCGGATCTCCGGCACCATACCATCGGTGAAGATCGTCGTGCCCGTAAGAAAGGTGGTCAAGGAAGTCTGGAGGGAAGGCAGGCGCACGGACGTGACCCTCCTTGGGACCATTCCCAAGTATACCGACGTCACACCCGCGAAAGTGAAGGTGGGGCGCTGGCTCACCGATTTCGACTACAGGGACAAGCGCCCCGTGGTGGTTCTCAAGGAAGACACGGCCCGGACCCTCTTTCCCGCCCAGTCCCCCATCGACAAGGTGATCCGCGTGGGGGATACGGCCTTCAAGGTCGTGGGGGTCATGGGCCCCATGGGAACGGGAAGCGCCAAGGGCCGCTCCTCGGCGGACATCGCCCTGGGAGCCTACACTCCCCTCTCGTCGCTCCGGGAGCGCTTCGGCGACATCAACGCCCAGCGCTCGGCGGGATCCTTCAGCATCGAGCAGGTAGACGTCCACGAGGCGGAAGTCCAGGTGGACGCCATCCCCCACGTCCTTCCCGTGGCCAAGAACGTCCGCACCCTCCTGGCCAAGGCCCACCCGAAAAAGGACTACTCCGTCTTCGTCCCCCTGGAACAGCTCCGGCTCGCCGAGAGGCAGGCTGCGATCTGGACCATCGTCCTGGCCTGCGTGGCCGGGATCAGCCTGCTGGTGGGGGGCATCGGGATCATGAACGTCATGCTGGCCACCGTAACCGAGAGGACGCGGGAGATCGGGATCCGCCGGGCCCTGGGGGCCACGAAGAAGCACATCATGAGCCAGTTCCTGGTGGAGACCCTGGTGCTCACCCTGGCCGGCGGGATCCTGGGAATCGCCTTCGGGCTCGGCCTTCCCCCCCTTGTGAACCTCTTCGCCCAGGTGAAGACCCACACCCCCCTCTACGCATTGCTCCTCGCCCCGGGCATCTCGCTGCTCGTGGGCCTCCTCTCAGGCCTCTACCCCGCCTGGAAAGCCGCCGGCATGGACCCCGTGGAGGCCCTCCGCCACGAGTGACGCCGGGGAGGCCGGGCTCGGCGCGGCTCCTGCGGTTCCTTCAGCCCAGGTCCTGGAGGGCGATGGGGTCCAGGTCGCGACGGCGGCGGGTCTCGATGGCGTGGACCAGGGCGGCGGCGCCGGCCAGGTTGGTGATGCACGGCACCCCGGCCATGGCGGCCTCGGCCCGGATCACCACGCCGTCGGCCCGCCCCGGGGCGCCCGAGGGGGTGTTGATCACGAAGTCCACCTGGCGGTTCTTGATGAGATCCACCACGTTGGGGCGGCCTTCGGCGACCTTGTGGACCACCTCGGCGTCCACCCCCTGGATCCGGAAAACCTTGGCCGTCCCCCTGGTGGCGACGATCCGGAACCCCTGGGCCTGGAGGCGGGAGGCCAAGGTTACGGCAAAACGCTTGTCCTCGTCCTTGACGCTCACGAAGACCCGCCCCTCCAGGGGGATCCTCCACCCCGCGGCGATCCCCGCCTTGGCGAAGGCGGCGCCGAAGACCTTGTCCACGCCCATGACTTCCCCGGTGGAACGCATCTCCGGCCCGAGAAGGGTGTCCACCCCCGGGAAACGGTTGAAGGGAAACACGGGAATCTTTACGGCGAAGTGTCCCAGCTCGGGTTCCCTTTCCAGGCCCGCCTCCTCCAGGCTCATCCCGGCCATCACCCGGGCGGCGATCTTGGGAAGGGGGACTCCCGTGGCCTTGGCCACGAAGGGCACCGTCCGGGAGGCCCGGGGGTTCACCTCCAGGACGTAGACCTGGTTGTGCTGGACGGCGAACTGGACGTTCATGAGGCCCCGCACCCCGAGTTCCCCGGCCAGGAGCAGGGTCTGCCGGCGGATCTCCGTCACCAGGGCGTCGGAGAGGGTGTAGGGAGGAAGGGAGCAGCAGGAGTCTCCCGAGTGGATGCCCGCCTCCTCGATGTGTTCCATGAGCCCCGCCACAACGGCCTTCTCCCCGTCGCCCAGGGCGTCCACGTCCACCTCGATGGCGTCCTCGAGAAACTTGTCCACCAGGATGGGCCGGTCCGGCGAGACGAGCACGGCCCGCTCCATCCATTCCTCAAGCTGGGACTCCTCCCAGACGATCTCCATGGCCCGCCCGCCCAGGACGAAGGAGGGCCGGACGATCACGGGGTAGCCGATCCTGCGGGCCACCTCCATGGCCTCCGTCGTGGAGGAGGCCATGCCGTTCTTGGGCTGGCGGAGCCCCAGCCTGCCCAGGACCTCCCGGAACCGATCCCGGTCCTCGGCCAGCTCGATGGCCTCCACGGGGGTGCCCAGCAGAGGGAGCCCGGCGTCCGCCAGGGGACGAGCCAGGTTGATCGGAGTCTGCCCCCCGAACTGAACCACCAGTCCGTCGGGTTTCACCCGCTCGCACAAGTCCAGGACGTTCTCCAGGGAGAGGGGCTCGAAAAAGAGATGGTCCGAGATGTCGAAGTCCGTGGAGACCGTCTCCGGGTTGGAGTTGACCATCAAGGTCTCCCAGCCCATCTCGCGGAAGGCCAGGGCCGCGTGGACGCAGCAGTAGTCGAACTCGATGCCCTGGCCGATCCGGTTGGGGCCGCCCCCCAGGATCACCACCCTCTTCTTCCCGGGCGTCATCCGGGTCTCGTCCCTGGTCTCGTAGGCGCTGTAATAATAGGGCGTATACGCCTCGAACTCCCCGGCGCAGGTGTCCACCAGGTTGAAGACGGGGACGATCCCCTCGTCCCTGCGGCGGGTCCGGACCTCCCACTCCGTGGCCCCCGTTCCGGCGGCGATCATCCGGTCCGCGAAACCAAGCCTCTTGAGAGCCGCGAGCTTTTCCCTCTCCAGGTCGTCCAGGTCGCCGCCGATCTCCCTTTCCGCCTCCACGATCTCGCTTATGTTCTCCAGGAACCAGGGGTCGATGCCGGAAAGTTCGTACACCTCCTCCACGGACATACCCGCCAGGAAAGCGTCCCGCACCGCGAAGATCCGCTCGGGCGTTGGCGTGGCCAGCCGGGAGCGCAAGGCAGCCCCCCCCTCCGGGTCCGCCGGCACCCCGGGCTCCCTGCCCAGGCCGTAGATTCCCGTCTCCATGGACCGCAGGGCCTTCTGGAAGGACTCCTTGAAGGTCCTTCCGATGGCCATCACCTCGCCCACGGATTTCATCTGGGTGGTGAGAACCGGCTCCGCCCCGTGGAACTTCTCGAAGGCGAACCTGGGGATCTTGACCACGCAGTAGTCGATGGCCGGCTCGAAGCAGGCCGGCGTCTCCCTGGTGATGTCGTTGGGGATCTCGGGCAGAGTGTATCCCACGGCCAGCTTGGCGGCGATCCGGGCGATGGGAAATCCCGTGGCCTTGGAGGCCAGGGCCGAGGAGCGGCTCACCCGGGGGTTCATCTCGATCACGACCATCCGGCCCGTGCGGGGGTCCACGGCGAACTGGATGTTGGCCCCGCCCGCCACGAGCCCCACGGCCCGGATGATGCGGATCGCCGCATCCCGCATCCTCTGGTACTCCCGGTCCGTGAGGGTCTGGGCCGGGGCTACCGTGATGGAGTCCCCCGTGTGGACTCCCATGGGATCCAGGTTCTCGATGGAGCAGACGATCACCGCGTTGTCCGCCCCGTCCCGCATCACCTCCAGCTCGAACTCCTTCCAGCCGGCGATGCACTCCTCGAGAAGGACCTCGCTCTTGAGGGAGAGTTCCAGGCCCCTCCTGCAGATGGCCTCGAACTCGTCCACGTTCCAGCCGATCCCCCCGCCCGTTCCCCCCAGGGTATAGGCCGGCCGGACCACCAGGGGCAGTCCGATCTCCTCCATGGCCGCCCGGGCCTCGGCCATGTCGTGGGCCAGGGCCGACCGGGGCACCTCCAGGCCCGCCTCTGTGACGATCCTGCGGAAGGACTCCCGTCCCTCGGCTGCCTCGATGACTTTGCCGTCGGCGCCGAGCATCTCCACGCCCAGCCTCTCCAGGACCCCCGACTCGGCCAGCTGTATGGCGCAGTTGAGAGCCGTTTGCCCCCCCAGGGTGGAGAGGAGGGCGTCAGGCCTCTCCCTTTCCAGAATCTTCTCCACCGTCCCCGGCTCGATGGGCTCCACGTAGGTCCGGTCGGCGATCCCCGGGTCGGTCATGATCGTAGCCGGGTTGGAGTTGACCAGGATGACCCGGTAGCCCTCTTCCTTGAGTGCTCTGCATCCCTGGGTCCCGGAATAGTCGAACTCGCAGGCCTGGCCGATCACGATCGGGCCGGACCCCAGGATGAGGATGCTTTGGATGTCTTCGCGCCTTGGCATTGGGTGGGCCCGCTGGAAACGGGGAAATCGGGGGGAAATAAAGCCGAAGGGGCCCTCCCGATCCAGAAAAAAGGAGAAGTTCTTCCCCCGGGGAAGAAATGGATAGGATCCTCTTCCTCCCGGCACCCTCTGGAGGACGTATTCATCCGAAGACAGCCATGATTCGCCGACCCTGGTTTCCCCTGAGTAGTCGGCCCGCCTGGGTCCTGGCCCTGGCCCTGGCGGGCGCCTTGCTCCTCTCCTGCCCCGCCGGGGGAACGGACCGGCCCGGGGAGATCCTGGTCTACCCCGACGGGAGGGGAAACTGGCGCCGGGCCTCGTCTTTCTGGGAGATTCCCATGGAATGGCGGGACCAGGTCAAGCTGGTCGCCCAGGTGGCCCGGGTGTCGGCCTTCGACAAGGTGGTGCTGTCCTCGGGGCGTTCCGTTCACCTCCTGGGCCTGGGCCTTCCGGACCCCCTGGTCTTACCTGCGGGGTTCGCCGAAAGGGCCCGGGAAAAGCTGGAAGAACTCACCCGGGGCAAGTGGGTCCACGTGGAGCCCGAGGATTCGTCCGAGCTTCCCGGCGGCGGTTCCCTGGAGGGGTATGTCTGGCTCCCGGGGGGAGTCTGCGCCAACGAGGAACTCCTCAGGGAAGGCAGGGCCCTTCTCTTCCTGGAAAGACCAGGTCTTCGCAGGCGCGACCCCTTGCTGGCGGCCGCAAGGAAAGCCCAGAAGGCCCGGGCCGGCTGGTTCGGCCGGAAGGGGTGCACCCGCCCGCACACCGGCCCCCTCCCCTTCCTCAAGGGCGGGGTCCTTGGGCTCTATTACAGGGACCCGGACCTCTCCTACGAGAAGCACCTGGCCGATATCCAGGCCGCCGGCGCCGGGTGGGTCTCCTTTCTCTTCACAGGGTTCCTGGACCGGGCGGACTCGACCTACGTGGACCGCTTCGGCCCCAAGACGGTCAGGGACGACCGGCTGGAGAAGACAACCCGCCGCGCCCGGGAGATGGGCCTCCAGGTCATGT
The DNA here is from genome assembly GCA_027011425.1 of Planctomycetota bacterium. Taxonomy (GTDB): domain Bacteria; phylum Planctomycetota; class UBA1135; order UBA1135; family JALUZX01; genus JALUZX01. Next base: position 4,488 of record JALUZX010000226.1, on the reverse strand, counting down.
ATCTCCCAATCGTCCACCTCCGCCACACCGGGGAGGACGACTGGCGGGGAAGCCTCAGGCCCAAGGACCCCAACGCCTGGTTCTCCTCTTACATGGATTTCATCCTCCACTACGCCGACCTGGCCCAGGCCTGGGGGGTCGGGATCTTTTCCGGGGGATCGGAATTCTGCAGCCTGGAGGCCCGGGAAAGCATGTGGCGCTGGGTCTTCCGGAACCTGCGGGGCCGCTTCGCCGGATACCTCACCTATTCCTTCAACTGGGACCACGCCGAGGAGCCCCGCTTCCAGGACATGCTCGACTTCGTGGGCATGACGGCCTACTGGTCCCTCACGAAAAAGAACGATCCCACCCTGGAGGAATTGACCGGCTCCTGGAGAAAGATCCGGAAGGACCTGGAGGGCCTCTACCGGCGCCTGAAGAAACCCATCGTCTTCACCGAACTGGGCTACCCCAGCCAGGACGGGGCCAACAAGGACCCCTGGAACTACGTCATGAACCCGGCCAACGTGGACCTGGCCGAGCAGGCCGACTGCCTGGAGGCCTTCGCCCGGGTCTTCCGGGATCCCGGTTTCCTGATGGGCGTCTTCTTTTTCGATTGGTTCGAAAAGGGCGGGACCCGGGATTCCTCCTATTCCCCCCAGGGCAAACCCGCCCTGGAGGTGATCCGGCGGTTCTTCCGGCAGGCCCCCGCCGCCTGGATCCCCCCCAAACCGGGCCGGCGTTAGGCGACGATGACGGCGCCTCCGGCGGCCCCTGCAATTCGTCCGGGGTGATGCCTCGAATCAAGACTCCCTTTCCCCGGAGGGTGTAGACCCATCCCCTTTTCTCTTCTATCCTGGTCCGAAGATTGGACCCTTTCCCGGACACCCTTCCGAATCCAGGACCCTGGAACACGCCATGAATTACCCGCGCCTGCTTGTTCCCGCCCTGTGGTTGGCCGCTTCCTTCCTTCCCGTGAGCCTCCCGGCCCAAGCCCCTCCCCCCCCGGACTTCGAGGGTTTCGCCTTCTCCTGGTATACCCAGCCCGGCAAATATCCGCCCACCCGGACCAGGGCCCTCTGCTGTCCCTCCAAGGACAAGAAGTGGAAAAAAGCCGTCTGGAAGGGCCACCCCTATTGCGACTTCCTGGCGGAGAACGTGGACGCCTACACCGCCGGCGGCCGGAGCAATCTCTCCATGAAGGTCACCCCCCCTCCCTCGGGCGGAAGGGCGGCCGGGGCGGAGATCCAAAGCGCCTCCACCTTCGGCTACGGCTCCTTTCGGGTCCACATGGCAACCCCCACTCGAAGCAACAACTATCTCAAGGAAGGAACTTCCAGTGCCTTCTACCTCAGGGTTCCCGGAAAGGGAGAGATCGGCATCGAGATCCGGAGCAAATTCCAGGGACTGATCGGCTACAAGCGGGGCATCGCCGACCTGGTGGTGAGGGATTTCTCCGGCGCGCCGCCCCGCTCCTGGAGAGGGACGGGCGTGCTCTACTTCGATCCCAGCACGGGTTTCCACTCCTTCGGATTCGATTGGAGGGCGGGGAGGGTGGACTTCTACGCCGACAACTCCAGGCTGGCCGCCCTCACATCCTCCACCTTCCCCATCCCCGCCGGCGCGGGAAACCTCCTTCTCTCCCACTGGACGGGAGACCCCTCCTGGACGGGCGGCCCTCCCCGCGACAAGAAGGGCAAATACGTCACCAACTACCTGACCGTGGACTGGGTGAGCTGGACGCCCGTCTTCTTTTCCTCCACGCCCGGCGAGATCTCCCTCTCCGCCGGGGGAAGGGCGGACCTGCGGCTCCAAGCCGGTTCCCGGTTCGCCGGAAAACCCTACCTGGTGCTTTCAGCCTTTTCGGAGGTGAGCAACCCATTCGACCTGGGATACGTGAAAGTTCCCCTTTCGCCCGATACCTTCACATTCACCCTTTTCGGGATGGCCAACTCTTCCCTCTTCCCCGGCTTCATGGGCAAACTCTCCACCCGGGGAACGGCACAAGCCTCGGTTATCCTCCCCCCCGGCCTCAGCCTCCTTCTCAAGTACCGGTCCCTGCGCTTTACCTGCGTGTCCCTGGACCCGGCCCGGGTCTTCGTCACCAACCCCGTGCTGGTGCAACTGGTTCCCTGAGCGGGGAGGGATCCTCCCTCCCCGCTCGAGGGGAGCAGCCTTTCCCTTTCAGGGAACCAAAGTGACCACGATCGGGTTGGATGCCACGGTGAACCAGTTGAGGGCGGCGTTGATGCCCAGGTAGGCGAAGTGGAGCTTCAGCCCGGCCAGGGCGGGGCTCAGGCCGGTGGGAACATTCAGGCCCGCCGTTCCCTGGCCCGCGGCGTTGAAGGTCCCGATGAAGCCCGGGAAGGTGGTGGTGTTGGCCATGGAGAGGAAGATGAAGGTCGACCAGTCAAGGTCCAGGGGAAGGGTAAGATATCCGCCCAAGGGATATCCCAGATTGGTTTCCTTGAGTGTAGTCAGGACCACGTAGACCCGGTTGGCCCGGGCCGGGAGGGCGTCAAGGAAGAAGTTGGCCTGCCCCCCCGTGGAGAGGTGAATGGCCGTCTTGTTCGTCTTGAAATAGACAGGCGTGTAGTTTACCCAGTCCACGTAGAAATGGGTGTTCTTGTTGGGGGGCAGTCCGCTCCAGAGAGGGTTGCCCGTCCAGGCGTTGAAAAAGAGCCTTCCGGGCATGCTGGGCGTGGGCAGGACGGCGTTGGTGACGACTTTGACCAGCTTGCTGTCCACAAAAAACTCGACCCGGTTGGTGTACCAATCGAACCGGTAGGTGTGGAATCCCTTGCTGGGATCGAAGGGCAGAACCACCGGGGCCTGGTAGCTCCTGCGCCCTCCGCCGGGGAGATTCTTGTGCATCACGATGTCCAGGAGCCCCGTATTCGGACCGAAGGCCCCCTGCCAGCGGCTCCGGAACTCCATGTCGATCTCGGCCTGCTTGCTCCAGTAGAAGAAGGCGTTGGTCACCCCCTGGGAAGGGTTCCCCGTGGGGCCCGCCACCTTGAGCCGGGCCATGTAGGAGCCGTAGGCGTTGGTGAACTTGGTCGCCACCTGCCCGCCGAAGGCCTTGGGAGGAGGAGGACCGAGATAAGCGGAAACCTTGATATCCAGCTTCCCGGTGATGGTCTTTACGTTCTGAGGGGCGATGTAGACGTTCCAGTCCATCCCCCACTTCTCCCAGATGCCGTTGGGCGAGGGGCAACAACGGGTGGAAGGATCCCCGGGATTCCAATACTTGCTGGCCGGGGTCGGGTAGTTGTAGTTGAAGGTGTCGAAGAAGGGCCGGGGCCCCTGGGCGGGGAGGGCGGAAAACGCTCCAAGGCAAACCAGGAGGGCGCCTCCCCTGGCGAGAAGTTTCCCCAGTCGGGGAGGGAGAAGGGTGGATCCGTGGGAAAGCGAGACTTCCATGAGACCTCCTAACGATCCGGAAAGGGGTTCCAAGAGGAAAAGGAGCGACTGAAATCAAACAGGTGGAAGATGGAGGCTAGCCGGGAGGAGCCCGGGTTTCAAGAAAAATTCCAGGAGAATCTCCGGATTGTGGACAAGCACCCCGATCCCCACGAATCCCGAACCCAAGTCCAACAAGCGACTCACCCCGGGGCACCCAAAACGGGCCACGAACGATTATAGTCCGATTTTCGAACGCTCAAAGGCTACTTTCTAGGAAACCGCAGGGCCGTGACCGATCCATCCATACCGGCTACGAGGCACACCCCATCCTTTCGGGCCCCTGGAGAGGCCATCACGTAGAGGCCGGGCGTGGCCTGGTAAAGGCCCATCAGCTTCCCCGTCCCGGCATCCAGGGCCGCCGCGAGCCCCTTGTCCGACACGACGTAGACCCTTCCTCCCTTTTCCACGGGAGGAACGGGAATCCGCCCCAAGGGAAGAGAGGCTTTCCAGATCTCCCTCCCCCGGGAATCCAACCGGATAAGCCCCTGGTTCAAGGTCCGGACATTCAGGAATTCACCCTCCGGGGAAGACCCCAAGGCCGAGACACCTTTCCTTCTCCAGGAGTCCGGCTTTCCCTTGGCGTCGTACCGACCCAGGAGATAGCCCCTGTCGCAGAGGTAACACCACGCCCCGCCCGCGACGGGCCCGCAATCGGCAGGTGCGTAGTAACGGGCCGCCCCCTTGGAGGCCCTGGGCCCGGAGACCTTCCATCGGAGCCGTCCGGTTTTCCGGTCCAGGGCATAGAGATTGCCGTCCCAGGCCCCGAAGAGGAGGAGATCCCGCCAGGCGGCGGGCCTGGACTCGATGGTGAAACCGGCCCGGCGGAAGGCCCAGGCCTCCTTTCCGGTCTTTCCGTCCAGGGCGTGGAGGACGCCGGCGCTGTCCCCGATGTAGACCCGTCTTCCCGCAACCAGGGGGGGACCGTAGAGGGGCGCCCCGGCGCGAAAGGCCCAGAGGATCCCGCCCTCCGGGCCGAAGGCGTAGACCTTTCCGTCTCCACATCCCAGGACCGCCCCCCGCCCCAGCCGGGCGGGGCTCCCCACC
>JALUZX010000225.1 GCA_027011425.1 Planctomycetota bacterium | reverse complement strand
GGGAAGACCGACGGCGACACCCGGGACCTGGCCCTGGGGCCCGGGGGGATCGGGAAATACCGGTTTCCCGGGTATTTCGTTCCCGGCTGGTCCGATCCCAGGCGGGACTGGCCCTACGTGCACCCGGGCCCCATCGACCCCTTCGGGCACAAGCCTTACTCCACCTTCACCATCGCCTTCGGAATCGCCTCCCTTCCCGCCCGAGGAGAGTGCCGGATCGTGATCGACCTGGTGGACACCCAGGACAAGTTCCCTCCCGTCCTGGTGATCCGCGTCAACGGAACCCCCTTCCGCCTGGAACTCCCCAAGGGCCACGGCGAGCCCACCCTCTCGGGCCGGCCCGACCTGGGGAAGAAACAGCACTACGCCGTCCCCTTTCCCGTGACCCTTTTGAAGAAAGGGGCCAACCAGATCACCCTCACCTCCGTGAAGGGGTGCTGGTTCCTCTACGACGCCCTGCGCCTGGAGGTCCCTCCAGGCGTGAAAGAGGCCCCCCTCACCCGGACCTTCCTCTACGACCTCTACGTCCCGCCCGCCCTGGTCCGAAGGGAGGGAAAACTCCGCCCGGTCCTCACGGCCCAGGTCCGCCGCCTGGGGCCGCCCGCCCCCTGCCGGATCCTCCTGGACGGAAACCCTGTCGGCCGGATTCCCCTGAAGACCGGCTGGAATCCCCTGGAGGTCCCCATCCCGGCGGCGGAAAAAATCCACACCGCCCAAGTCGAGGTCCTGGTGGGCGGGGAAAAGTCCTTTTCCGGAAAGGTCGAGGTCCGGCCCGCCCCGCGCTGGACCATCTACCTGGTCCCCCACTCCCACGTGGACATCGGGTATACGGACCGCCAGGACGAAGTGGAAAAGAAACACTGGAAGTTCATCGACCAGGCCATCGACCTCTCGAAGAAGACCGCCTCCTACCCGCCGGAGGCCCGCTTCAAGTGGGACTGCGAGTCCACCTGGGGCGTGGACTCCTACCTCGGGTTCGCGGACCAGAAGAAGCAGGACAGACTCCTCGCCGCCATCCGCCGGGGCGACCTGGAAGTGGCGGCGCTCTTCGCCAACGAACTCACGGGCATCTGCTCCCGGGAGGAACTCTTCCGGATGACCGGGTGGTTCCGCCGGTTCCGGAGAAAATACGACCTCCACCTGGACACCGCCCTGATCACCGACGTGCCGGGCTGGACCTGGGGCGTGGTCCCCGCCCTGGCCAGGTGCGGGGTCAAGTATTTCTCCTGCGGCCCCAACCGGATGGCCCGGATCGGGTATACCCTGGCCCGCTGGGGGGACAGGCCCTTCTGGTGGATCTCCCCCAGCGGCGAGGAGAGGATCCTCTGCTGGGTGGCGGGCCAGGGCTACTCCTGGTTCCACCACGACGGAAGCCTGCGCACGGACAAGACCTTCCACTACCTGAGGAAGCTCCAGGAGAGGGGCTACCCCTACGACATGATCCAGGTCCGCTACACCACGGGCGGCGACAACGGCCCTCCCAACCCGGCCCTCCCCGACCAGGTGAAGCGCTGGAACGAACGTTACGCCTTTCCCCGGTATGTCCTCTCCACGGCCGGGGAGATGATGCGGATCTTCGAAAAGAGATACGGAAAGACCCTGCCCCAGGTCCGGGGCGATTTCACCCCCTACTGGGAGGACGGCGCCGCCTCCACGGCCCGGGAGACGGCCCTCAACAGGGAGGCCAAGGAGAGGCTGGTCCGGGGGGAGGCCCTCTGGGCCATGCTCCGGCCGGGCTTCTATCCCGCCAAGGGATACCGGGCGGCCTGGCGCTTCGCCCTGCTCTTCGACGAGCACACCTGGGGCGCCTGGTGCAGCGTGTCCCAGCCGGACAGCCCCTTCACCAAGGACCAGTGGGCCACCAAGAAGCTCTACGGCCGGCGGGCCTCCTTCCTGGCAAAGAGCCTGGAGAGCCAGGCCCTCGGGGAATTCGGCCCGCCCCGGAAATCCAAGAAAGTGGAGGTCCTGAATCCTTCCTCTTTCCCCTATTCCGGGCCGGTCTTCCTGGAGCCCGCCCGGGCGGGGGGCTTGTGCGGAGTCCTGGACGAAAAGGGCAATCCCCGGCCCGCCCAGGTCCTCGGGGACGGAGGCCTGGTCTTCCTTCCCGGCCCGATTCCACCCTTTGGGTCGAGGCTCTTCACCCTGACCGACCGGCCCACCCCCTGGAAAGGCGCTCCCGCCACGGCCAAGGGGAACATTCTCTCCAACGGCAAGATCCGGGTGGAGGTGGACCCCGCCACGGGGACGGTGGCCTCGGCCCTCTGGCAAGGCAAGGAGCTGGTCCAGAAGGGCCAGGGCCCCGGGTGGAACGACTACATCTACGTGGCCGGCCGGGACCCGGCCCGGGCGGCCCGCCCGGCCGGGCCTTCCATCCGGGTGGAGGAGCAGGGCCCCCTGCTGGCATCTCTCCGGATCACCTCTTCCGCCCCGGGATGCCGGAGCCTGGAGAGGAGGATCCTGCTTTTCGCCGGGAGCCCGGCCCTGGAGATCCGGGACCTGCTGGACAAGAAGAAGGTCCGCTCCAAGGAGGGCCTGCACATCGCCTTCCCCCTCAACGTCCCCAGGGGAATCCCCAGGCTCAATATTCCCTGGGCCGTCATCCAGCCCGGGCGGGACCAGCTCGAGGGGGCCTGCAAGAATTTCTTCTGCGTCGAACGATGGCTGGACGTCTCCAACGACCGGTTCGGCGTCACCTGGGTCACCCGGGACGCCCCCCTGGTGGAGATCGGTCGGATTACGGCGGAGCGTCCCTGGCTCAAGAGAATCCGCCGCTCCACCACCTTCTACTCCTACGTGATGAACAACTACTGGGACACCAACTACAAGGCCGACCAGGAGGGGAAGGCCCTCTTCCGCTACCTCCTGGTCCCCCACGGCCCCTACGACCCGGCCTGGTGCGAGAGGACCGCCCTGGCCTGGTGCAGGCCGCCCCTGGTCCGGGCCGCCGCCGGGGGCTCCCGCCCCCTGGAGTCCCTCCTCCAGGTGGATCCCCCCCAGGTGGTGGTGAGCGACCTCAGGCCCTGCGGGGAGGGAAAGGCCCTCTTCCTCCGCCTCTACAACGCCGCCCCCGCGCCGGCCCAGGTCCGCCTCACCTGGAAGGCCCGGAACCCCAAGGCCGTCTTTCTCTCCGGCCCGGACGGGAATCCCGGGAAACCCCTGAAGGGGAAATGCACGATTCCCCCCTGGGGAATCCGAAGCCTCAGGGCCGAGTTCGAGAAGCGATGAGGGAAAAAGGGGCCAAAGGGCGGGCCCTTCTC
>JALUZX010000224.1 GCA_027011425.1 Planctomycetota bacterium | reverse complement strand
CCGTAAGACTTCGCCTGATGGATTCTCAACCCCCTTACCTGCTCATGGAATCCAAGTCGGGCCTGGCGGGCCGGTGGGGAAAGACCTTGTTCGTCTTTCTCGACCGGAACCTGGACGGCCGGTTCTTCCAGTTCGGCGTGGACTCTTTCGTCGTCGCCGCGGCGGGGAAAGGCGGCGGCCGCGGCGGACACCATCCTCCCCAAACCCCTCTCACTCTTTCCCGGGCGGCGAGGGTGGAGGGAAGGCTGTTCCTCCTGGATTGCGGAGAAGGCGGGGAAGACCTGAAACTCTATCCTTTCCCCGGGAAGACCGGCCTTCTCCAGGTCCAGGCGGACAAGAAACACGGGGAAAGACTGGAGATCTCCCTGGGCGACCCGGGGAGGGACCTCTATTTCCGGGTCCGCGGCCCCGGGTCCTGCGTGCTTCCCCGGGGGCTCTACAGGGTCCGGGACGTGAACGCCCGTTTCGCCTTCCGGCTTTCCGATCCCTGTGAAAAGAAGCCTTCGGGGAATCCTTACCTCCGGAAACCCAGGCCCTGGTCCTTCTTCCTTTACGGGCTCTCCACGAAAAAACAGCCCAGGCTGGATCTATCGGCGGGAAAGGTCGTCATCGACGGGGGGCCGCCTCTCCGGTTCGATTTCGAGGCCATGGTCTGGGGAAAGGGTGGAAACCGGCTGGAGATCTCTGATCTCTACTTGGTTACCCCGGGAGGGCTCAAGTTCCGGGCCGAGGTTTTCGGCAGGGACGACACGCAGACCGTCAAGGCCTACGTCCGGGCGGGGGGAAAGAAACGCTTTCTCTCCAATTTGGAATACGGATGAGGCGGTCTTTGCGGGGGCTCGAGCCGGGTCCCGAAGGATTTCGCCGCCGCGCCGGACGCCGAGATCCTCCTGGTCTTCAAGTCCAACTCCCTGGGGGAGTTGAAAGTCTCGAAGAAGCTGGCGGACCTGAGGAAGGACTACATGCCCCTGGCCCTCTACCTTTCCAGGGCCGGGAGGGCCCTGAAGAAGGGCGAGACCGCCAAGGCCCTGGAGGTCTACCGGGAAGCCCTCCGCCACTACCCGGAGGACGCGACCTTCCTCAACGATTTCGCCTGGTTCCTCCTGACCGAAGAAGGCCTGAAAGACCGGAAACGATACGTTCCCCTGGCCCTGAAGCTGGCCCGGAAGGCCGTTGCCCTCGACGGGGGAAGGAACCCGAACTCCCTGGACACCCTGGCCCTGGCGCTCTTCGAGAGCGGGAAGGTCCGGGAAGCGGTCTCCCTCCAGGAGAAGGCCGTGGGCCTGGGCCCGCGGGATCAAAGTTTCCGGGAGAGGCTGGATCGTTACAGGAGGGCCCTTTCCCAAGGGAAATGAAAGATCGCTTTCCTCGTCATTTTCCGATGTTTACTTGGGTGCGGCATCAGGAGACGGAGCGCGGGAAATGAGAAGATCCCGGTGGTTCGGTTTTTTCCTGGGAATGGTATTTCTCCTTCCTTCCCCGGCCATGGCCTATGACGGCCGGGAGAATCCCGGGAAGAGGGGGGAAGGACCGGGAGAAGTCCGCTTGGAGTTCCGGGACTTCGAGGAGATCTCCTCCTATTCCCCCCCTTCCAACTTCGTCTTAATGGACGCCGGAAAAGGAGTCTGGGACTTCGGGCGGGCCGGGGGAGAGGCGACCTTCCTTTCGAAGGGAGGCCGGATCTACATCGACCGCAACGGGAACGGAAAGGCGGACAAGGGGGACGGGTCCCCCCTGGAAGATTACGATACCCTGGAGGGGAGCCTGTGGTTCCGGGGCAGGAAGGTTTCCTACAAGGTCCGGGTCAGGATTCCCGGGGGAAGCCGGCGTTATTTCCGCCTCGAATCCCAGAGCGTGCTTTTCGGCCGCTGGGGGCCCTACGAGATGACTTTCCTGGACAAGGACATGGACGGCCGTTTCTTCGAGTTCGGCGTCGACCGGGTCCTGGTCAGGAAGGGATCGAAAAGAGGAAACGAAACCGGGTTTCTTTGGAGTTCGGGGGGGTTCCAGCCCTTGTCCCGGGTTCTCCGCCTCGGAGAGGGCCTCTTCCTCGTCGACGCCGAGGAGGGGGAGGGGAGGCTCAAGCTTCATCCCTACCCTGGAAAAACCTCGATCCTGGAGGTGAAAGCCGGCGGGAAAAGGAAACCTGAAACCGCCCTCACCCTGGCCGCCCCCTCCCGGGACCTCTATTTTCGTCTTGCCGGACAGGGACGTTTTGTCCTCCCCGCCTTCGATTACTGGATCCAGGATCTTCGGGCGGTCTTCTTCAAACCCCTGCCAAAGGGATCTTTTTCCGAGGAACCCATTCCGATTTCTTCCCTCGTTGGGAAGACCTGGGCATCCCAGGTGAAGGTGGACCTGAGGAAAGGGAAGGTCCTCCTGGACCCGGGACCCCCTTACACCCTTGATTTCCAGGCCATGATCTGGGGAAAAGGGGGGAATCGCCTGGAGATCTCCGATGTCTACCTGGTGAGTCCGACGGGTCTCAGGTTCAGGGCCTCCCTCTACGACCGGAAGGGAACCAGTTCGATCAAGGCCTTCCTCCGGGCCGGCAAGGATGCGCGTTTCCTGGCGAACCTGGAATACGGCTGAGGCGGCCTGTGCGGGGGTTCGTGCCGGATCCCTTCCAACTGGATCCACCGCAAGGGCCTGGAGATCCTCCTCGTGTTCAAGTCTTCCACCCTGGGTGAGATCCGGGCCTCCAAGAGGGCGGAGGACCTACGTTCGGACCACAAGCCTCTTGGGGCGTACCTGGCCGTGGCCAGGGCCTCCTTGTCCCACGGGGACTGCGCCAGGGCCCTGGGCGCCTACAAGGAGGCCCTTCGGCACTACGGGGAGGATCCGGTCTTCCTCAATGACTTCGCCTGGTTCCTCCTGACCGAAAAGAGGCTGGGAAAGAAGGAAAGGGACCTCTCTCTCGCCTTGAAACTGGCCCGGAAGGCCGTGGCCCTCGACGGGGGGTGTGACGGGAACTCCCTGGACACCCTGGCCCTGGCGCTCTTCATGAACGGAAAGACCCAGGAGGCCGCCGCCCTCCAGGAAAAGGCCGTGAGCCTGCGTCCCGGCGATTCCGGAATGAGGAAAAGGCTGAAGCGTTTCCGGAAGGCCCTTTCGGAGGGCCGGTAGACAGGCATGGATGATTCATGCAGGTCCTGCTGCCGACAGAGAATTGATTGGCAGACGGGGCCAAAGCCTTTTCTGGTCCGGGTTTCAGGGGCCGCAAAACTTCCCTGCCTGGGGGAAGGTGGAGAAAAACGTGGAGCC
>JALUZX010000223.1 GCA_027011425.1 Planctomycetota bacterium | reverse complement strand
GCCCCAGGCCGACGCCTCTTCCACGGAATACCTGGTGATCGCCAACTCCGCCCTGGCCCCGGCCGTCTCGCCCCTTCTCTACTGGCGGCACAAGGAGGGCTATGTCACCGAGCTGATCTCCACCACCTCCCACAACCCCGCCACGATCAAGAGCTACATCCAGTCCCGGTTCTCCTCGGGCAAGCTCAAGTTCGTGGTCCTCGTGGGGGACTACGCCCAGATCCCCTGGTATATATGGAACGGAAACCGCTCCGATTCCTGGTATGCCTGCCTCACGGGAGGCTCCAGCCCGGACCTCTACCCGGACGTGGGCCTCGGCAGGCTCTCGGGAACCACGGCCGGCCAGATCTCGGTCCAGGTCAACAAGATCCTCAACTACGAAAAGAATCCCCCCTCGGGATCCTGGTTCACGAAAACCATTCTCACAGCCCACAAGGAAGGCGGCGCCTCCGGCCGTTTCACCACCTGCGCCGAGACCATCGCCAACGGCCCGCTGAAGACCAGCGGCTGGACCACGATCAAGCAATACGGCTACAGGTCGGGCGTCAACAACACGACGCTCAGCAACTACATCAACGGCGGCGCGGGCCTGGTCCTCTACAGGGGCCACGGAGGAACGACCTTCTGGTCGAGGTGGTGCAACGCGAGCCCCTCGTCCTTCACCACGGGCAACATCGCCGCCCTCCACAACGGAAAGATGACCCCCGTGGTCTTCAGCATCTGCTGCACAACCGGGAATTTTTCCTACTCCACCTGCTTCACCGAGCAGTGGCTCCGGGTCTCCCAGGGAGCCGTGGCCTGCATCGGTGCGACGAGCGTCTCCTACACCTCGGGCAACACGCCCATGGCCATCGAGTTCTACCGGGCCATCTTCCAGGACAAGACCACCAATATCTACGGCTTCTATTTCAAGGGCATCTCCAAGGCCCTGGCCGTGGGCGGATACGGCGGTAAGAAAGCGGCCTACCTCTTCTGCTGGATGGGGGACACCTGCACGAACCTCTGGTACAGGGCTCCTTCCTCAATGACGGTCACCCACCCGGCGAGCATCACCACCGGCGCCCACCTGGTGACGGTCAAGGCCGTCCCCCTGGCCAAGGTCTGCCTCTACAAGGGGTCCGAAGTCTTCGCCGTGGGAAAGTGCAACGTCTTGACGGGCAAGGTCACCCTCGCCGTCCACCCCACGACCCCCGGCACCATCTTCGTGACCGTAACGGCCAGGGACCGCAGGCCCTACGAGGGACACATCACCGTCACCTCCGGCGGCGCCGTCATCCCCGACGGCCTGGCGAAGGTCGAGGGGTCCACCTACCGCCACATCCCCTCCCGGTATGCCCCCAACCGGTCCCAGCACCTCTACGACGCCTCCATCCTCAAGGGCGTCAACTCGGGCTACATCAAGGGCGTGGAGATGCGCCGTGACGGCAACCTCACGACGAGCTTCAAGGCCCACAAGTATTTCTTCGACGTCCACCTGAGTTCTCTCGGCGTCAAGAGCGCCGCCTACTGGAACAAAAACTCCTACAAGGCCAACCGGGGCCTGGACTACACCCTGGTCCTCCGCAGGACCCTGGTGAACTTCCCGGCCACCCCCAAGCCGGCCTCACCGCCCGCCGCCTTCACCGTGAAGATCCCCTTCACCAGGGCCTTCCGCTACTACAAGGGACGCAACCTGCTGGTCCAGTTCGACGTCTCCCCCGCCTCGGGATCGACGGCCAACTACTTCTGGTATGCCGACGCCCAATATTACTCCTCCCACGGGACGGGGCACGCGGCGGTGAAATACGGCAAGGGCTGTCCCCCGGGCAGGACCCTCTACGGCTACGCCCCGCCCATCAACGGAATCTCCAAACTCTACTGGTACTGGTATTCCGGGGGCGGATACAACACGCCGGCCATGGCGATCCTGGGGGTGAGCAGGACCAATTTCCTGGGCCTGCCCCTTCCCTTCCACCTCGCCGGCATCGGGGCGCCGGGCTGTTACCTCAACTGCGACATCGCCGCCGCCTTCCCCGGGACCACGGACCCCTCGGGCGTCAACGGCCGCTACCGGGTGGACCTGCCCGTCCCCTACAACCCGATCTTCGCCGGCGCCACCGTCTACGGGCAGACCTTCGTCTTCAAGAAAGGCTTCAATTACGCCGGCGTGATGGCTTCCGAGGGGCTCCAGTTCAAGCTGGGCCCCTACGTCAAGCCCGTCCCGGCCCTCCAGCTCTACACCTACCGCGTCCCCCCGCCCTTCAGCGACAAACCGCGTTACTACTTCCACTGCGGCCTGGTGTTGAAGCTCGACATGTAGGCCCTCTCTCCAACGAAAGAGGCCCCCCGCCGAAAGGCGGGGGGCCTCTTTATTTCCAAGCTGGCGTACCCGCAGGGACTCGAACCCCGAACCTCCTGATCCGTAGTCAGGTGCTCTATCCAATTGAGCCACGGGTACGCGCGGCCCACCTTTTTACCCTGGACCTCCAGGATTTCAAGGGGCGCCGCGCCGGGGCGGGCGACCGGGATCGCCGGGTCTTCTCAGATCGTGAAGAGCATCCTCTGGAAGGCGTGCTCCAGGGCCGCCTGGATCCGGGCCATGGGGACCAGGTTCTCCCGGGGTTCGGAGTGGAGGGCCCCCGCCAGGAGTCCCATGGAGTATTCCAGGAAGGCCAGGGCCCGCTCCCGGTCCATCTCGCCCCACTTGTTCCGGCCGAGCAGTTCGGGAAGCCAGACGTTCTTCAAGTCCCGGCAATACCCGTCGGCCACCTTCCCCTGGAAGAGCCCCACCAAAAAGGCCCGGGCCGCCCGGCGGCGCTTGTTGAGGGACGCCAGAGGTTCCCTGGGAGGGCGGGCGAAGATGTCCTTCCTCTCCGAGAGGGGAGCCCAGTTGCGGTTGGAAAGGACCCGGGTGAGCCAGGCCAGGTCCCCGTCCAGAAGGATCCCCATGTCCTTGAGGGACGCCACGTCTTCCGGGGTCAGGGCCGGAACGGAAACCTTCGCGCCCCTGGCGGATGAAAAAAGAGTCTGGGTCGTCATGATTCTCTCCTTTGCCCGGTCTCGGGGTTCCCTCGCCCGCGCCGCGGGCTCTCCCATCCCGGGCCGCCTGCAGAACCGCCCACACTATCGGACTTTTCCCCGCCCCAGATTGATGGGATCGCCTAGATTCTTTTCTTCCAGGCCGCCAGGCCGGCCACGCTCTTCTCGGGAACCATGAGGAAGCTCGAGGTGAGAGACATCCCGATCTTCCCCGGGTCCAGGAGGCGGAAGAGATCTGCCTGGCCCGAAAGG
>JALUZX010000222.1 GCA_027011425.1 Planctomycetota bacterium | reverse complement strand
AGGTTCCTCTCCCGGTCCGGGAGCATCCAGGAGGGTCACCACGGGGCGCTGGAGGTCTTCCGTCTGGCGGACCACCATGGCCTTCTCCCCCGAGGAGAGGAGAACCCGGCTTCCCGGAGGGTAGAGCCCCATGACCCGGATGAAGCGTTTCAACAAGGCCCGGTCGAAGTGGTCCTCCATGGCCATCATGATCCGGTAGGCCCGCCCCGGGGGGATGGGATGCTTGTAGGGCCGCACCGAGGTGAGGGCCTCGAAGACGTCGCAGATCTTCACGACTCTCGTGGCCAGGGAGAGAGGAGCTTTGTGGATGGTGACGGGATAACCCTGGTAGTCCAGGCCCTTGTGGTGGCCGAAGGTCACGGCAAGGCTCAAGGGATCGCTCTCCCGGGACTCGAGGAGGATCTCCGCCCCGTAAACCGGGTGGCGGTTCATCTCCTCCTTCTCTTCATCGGTGAGGCGGGTTCGGCTGTGGAGGATCTCGAAGGGCACGCGGGCCTTCCCTATGTCGTGAAGGAGGGCGGCTCTCCCCAGGCGGGAGAGGAAGGAGGAATCCTCGGTCAGGGTCCTCGCGAAGAAGAGGGCCAAGAGGCAGACCCGCAGGGAGTGGCCGAAGGTAAATGCGTCGTACCTGTCGTATTCGGACATACGCAAGAGCCAGACCGGGTTGGACTTCAATTCCTCCAGGATCTCCTCCACCTTGTCTTCCATCTCTCTCAGCCTGAGTTCCCCTCCCTGGCACACCCTGAGGGTTACGCTTTCCAGGAGCCGGGATACGTCCTGCGTGAGGCGGACCGCCTTTTGAATGGAAGGGTAGAGAAGGTGGAATCCCTCGTCCTTCTTTCCCTCCACCAGGTCCCCGGGAGGGAGGAAACGCACGGAGGAACAATCGTTCTGTTCCAGGAAGGCGTTGACCTTTTCCGCTTCCACCTTTCCCGGGGGGGAATGGACAAGGACGTCCAGGAGAAGGGAGAGGTCCCGGGCCGTGACTTTCTTTTCCACCCGGAAACCCCCAAGCCCCTTGTCGCCCAAGGGCTGAAGAAAGCGGTCCGCCGCAAGGCTCAAGCCGAGGAGGGGCTTGTCCTCCCATACCAGGAATTCCAGGGCGCTCCGGATCTCGATCCAGTCACCCGGGAACTCGGCCAGGTCCGTCTCCAGGATCTTCACGCAACGGTCCAGGTTGTCCTTGGTTCTCCGGTGGTCGGACCCGAAGATCCGGGCGTTCACCATGGCCACCGCCAGTTCCTCCACGAAGGAAGTGACAGCCTCGATGGGATCGGCGGCGGAGTGCCTCTCTTCTTCCATTTCCTACCTCGGACTTTTTCGTCTCCAGGACTCCAACAGGGCCTTTGCTTCCTTTCTCAGGGCCCTGGGCACCTTTTCCTTTCCCAGGATTCCTCCGCCTTTCCAGAGGGAGAGGAGGAATTCTTCCGTTTCTTTCTCCCGCGACGGAGCCAGGGCCCGGACCAGGCGGATCCTCTTTTCCGTGTCCAACTCGGACCGGGATGCCCATTGCCGGAGGAGGCGGTAAGAAAAGGCCCGCAATTCTTCATGCCAGGACCCGGTCTCGGCCGCCCGGCAAACCTGGAGGAGGTATTCCGGGGGAAGTGGGACCTCCTCCTGGAGGATCCGGAAGGCCGGGGCTCCCCGGGAGTCGAGTTTCAAGGACCTGAGGAAACGTCCCGCCAGGGCCATGTCTTCAAGGGAGCCCTCCTCCAGGATCACCTCCACAAGGGGGAGGACCTCCTTCCCCGGGACGGAAAGGATGGTCTCCACTCTTTTGGGAGTAAGGATTCCCCGGGGGGAGGCCAGGAAATCCTTGGCCTCCCTGATCCGCGCCGGGCCCAGGAGACGGCAGGTTTCCCGGAGCTGCTCCAGGTCCTCCGGGTCCCGCAGGTCCAGCCCGTCCAGGAAGAGAGGGAAAGTTTTTGGGAAAGTGGCCGCCGCTGTGACGGGGGTGAGGGATCCACATTCCTGGAGGACCCTTTCCCCTCCGGATCTCTGGAGGAACCCCAGGATGGCCTGGGCCCGGTCCTCCTCTTCGGGACGGCTGTTCTTCCCAAAAAGTGGGTCCAGGTAGGGCCGGATGACATCCAGGTCCCCCGGACGGGTCACGGCCAGGAGGGAATGGAGAAGCCGCTCCACCTGTTCTCCCAAGGCCGGGTCCGGGTTGAGGCAGGCGATGTGGAGGGCTGTTCCCAGGGCCTCCTGGACCAGGGCCCGCTCGAAGCCTTCGAAAGGATCCCGGTGGAAATCGGGAAGTTCTTCCATCTCCTGGAGGAAGGCCTCCACATCCTCGAGGATGAGCTTGTCCTCTTCCCTCTCCCACTTGGGGACCACGTCCTCTTCATCGTTCGGGGAAGGGGGGGCGCCCGGCGCGAGAAGGGGATCCCTCCCAAAGAGCCCGCATCCCACCGTGTCCAGCAGGTCCCTCAGAATTTCTTCTTCCCTCTGGTCTCCCTCCCATGAGCCTCCCGTGATGGCCAGCTCAACCTCCCGGAGAGAGAGTTCCACGAACTTGAGGCTCACCTCCGGGTCCCTCAGGGCTTCGGCAGGGAGATTCTGGATGATCCGGTCCAGGAGATCCTCCTGGTGCTTGGGTCTCCCTCCCCCGGCGGCCTGGATGGCCCGTTGGACCCTTTCCAGTCCTTTCTGGATCCGGGCGCTCTCTTCCAGTGCCTGGAAAAGACGGCGGACCGCAAGGGCCTCTTTTCCCTTGAGGGCCCCCGCCCGGTCCCTGCGGAGGAGTTCGGAGGAGGATGTTCCTGTTCCTTCGTGGGAAAAACTGAGTTCCTCGAGCTTCAGGCCTGGAAACTCGTCCTCACCGCCCCAGAGCTGGGAAAAGCCTTTCTTCCCCTTTGATGACTTGAAGTTCTCCGCCAACTTCTGGGCGAAGGCGTAGAGGGTCTCCCTTTCCACCGTGGGTTCCACGGTAAGGCCCGCCAGCCCCGTCCTGGCGAAACGGTCCTTCAGCCAGAGCGCCTGGGGAGGTTCCGGGTCCAGGATCCCTTCTCCCAGGTGGATTTGGTTCCGTGAAAACCGGAAAACGGCCTTTTTCCCCTCGAGGGTGAGCATTCTCACCGCTTCCAGGAGGGCCTCTTCCGCTTCCAGGACCCGCCGGTTGTTGGCCGGGTAGAGGATCGCGGCCCGGAGGAAACGGGTGAATGCGTCCAGGAAGGCCTGCTCCAACGAGCCGGCCTTCTCAAAAACAAAGGGATTGGACTCCATTAAAAAACCCTGCTTTTGGGGACACAGGGCCCCGAAAAATCTCGGACAAGGGTTTATCGGCCGGGGAAGGGGGGGGATCTGGAGGGGAAAGGCCCGGGTTCAATCGTTGTCTTCCGGGAGTTCCGGGAGGACTGGGAGAATCACCCGGAAGAGGGCTCCCCCCAGGCTTCCCTGTTCCACGGAGATGGTTCCTCCATGGGCCTGGGCGATGCCCTGGCAGATGGGGAGGCCCAGGCCTGTACCTTTTCTTGCCGTGTGGTTCGGGGGGGGGGTGGAAAAGAACTTCTTGAAGACCAGAGGCCTCTTTTCCTCGGGAATCCCCGGGCCGTTGTCTTCCACCTCCAGGACCACCGCCTCTCTCCCTTCCCATCTCTCCGGAAAGGCCCGGACCACCACTTTCCCCTCGGGGGTGGCGAACCTCATGGCGTTGTCGATCAAGTTCATCAGGAGGCGGTGGACCTGGTTGCGGGCCCACTTCACCGTGGGGAGGTTGGGGGAAACCTCCTCCACGATCTGGACTCCCGAGCCCCTGGCCCTGGCCTGGAAGATACGGAGCACCTGGGAGACGAGCTGGCCCGCATGGAGAGGTTCCAGGTTCTTGATCTCTTTGCCTGCTTCCAGCCTGGCCAGGCTGAGCATCTGGTCCACCAACTGGGCCAGGCGTTCGGCCTCGTCCTGGATGATCTTGAGAAATTCCTTGGCCTTGGCCTTGTCCTCTTCTCCTCCATCAAGGTTGGTGAGGATCTCCGCGAAGGCACGGATCGTGGTCAGGGGAGTCTTGAGTTCGTGAGAGAGTTCCCTGTAGAGCTCCTCCCGGAGGCGGTGCACCGCCAGGATGCCGTCCATTTCCCGCTTGAGATGGTGGGCCATTGCCCGGGTGCGGTATCCCTGGACTTCCAGGCGGGCGTTCGATTCCAGGACGTTGATCTTCTCCAGGGCGAACTGCCTGGTGATGCTCCTCAAGGTCCTGTTCAGTTCTTCCACTTCCCTGGTGCGGGCCTTCAGGTCCTGGAGATGGAGGAGGCATTGATACTGGTTGGAGACCTCCTCCGAGAAGGCCTGGGCTGCCACATCCTGGAGGCGCCGGAGGTAGGCCAGGTGTTCTCCGGGGAGGGCCATGTCCAGGGCGGCCTGGTAGGTTCTTTCCAGGTCTTCTTCCACGTTGGCCAGGAACTGGGGGAATTGCTGGACCAGGGCTCCTGGAGGAACCATGTGCCCGAGGGGGAAGGCCAGGGAGATCACCGCCCCCTTGGGATGGCGCCGGCCGTTGTGGGTCAAGAAGAGGGGGGTGGCCCAGAGGCTCTTCTTCCCCAGGAAGGAGTCCTCCTCCATGGAACTTCCCTGCTCCAGGGCCTTCCTCCCGGCCCGCCAGAAGTCCTCCATGATGAGGGGCCTTTCGGTCTCCGCGTCGAAGACCCTGCGCAGGAGCCGGAAATAATCACAGGCGAAGAAGGTGGTTCCCTCGGGAAAGAAAAGGGGGGAAACCCGGGATTCGTTCTCCAGAAAAAAGATCGCGGAACCCGTCTGGAAGAGGTGCGCCAGCGTTTCCACCTGGGAAAGCAATTTTTCCAGGTCGGCCACCTCGTCAAGAGGGACCCTCTCAGGAGGAAGGGGCGGACCCTTGGCCAGGGCCCCCGCGGGGGACAGCACCTGGCTCGATTTTTCTACACCTGGTTCCCTGGAACGGGGCATCTCCGGCTCCTCCCTGAGCGTCCTTCCTAGCTTTCGGAGGTAGGGAGAGGGAAACTTGATCCGGCGGTCTAGGCGAGAAGGCTCGGTTCGAATTCTTCGGGAGGGGCCCACCCCATGAGGTCCAGGACGGTGGCGGCCACGTTGGCGAGCCCCGGGACGGGGATGTCCTCCCGCATCTTGTAGTCCTTTTCCCCGCCCAGGGGGTCGTAGAGGAGGATGCGCACCGGGTTGAGCGTGTGGGATGTGAGGGGCGCCGGTGCGCCCGTCTTGGGGTCCAGAACGTAGGCCCCCGTCTTGGGGTCCACCTGGAACATCTGGTCGGCGTTTCCGTGGTCCGCCGTGACGAGCAGGATGGCCTTCTTCTCCTCGACCCAGGGAAGGAGCCTGGCCAGGGAGAGGTCCACTACGGACACGGCCGTGACGGCGGCGGGGAAATCCCCCGTGTGGCCCACCATGTCGCCGTTGGCGAAGTTGATCCTGAGGAAGTCGAAATGCCTCTCCCCGGCTTGGTCCAGCACTACGTCCACCACCTGGGCAGCCTTCATCCAGGGCCTTTCCTGGAAGGGGACCTGGTCGGATGGGACTTCCACGTAGGTCTCCAGCTCTTCCGAGAATTTCCCGGTCCTGTTGCCGTTCCAGAAATAGGTGACGTGGCCGAATTTCTGGGTCTCGGCGCAGGCGAGTTGGGTGAGGCCCGTGTGAGCCATGTATTCGCCGAGCGTTTTCTCGATGACCGGCGGGGAGACCAGGAACCTCCTGGGGATCTTCTTGTCCCCGTCATACTGCATCATCCCCGCATACAGGACGTCCGGCCTGGGTTCCCTGTCGAAGTAGGGGAAGTCTTCTTCCTCGAAGGCCCGGCTGATCTCGATGGCCCGGTCCCCGCGAAAGTTGAAGAAGATCACCGAGTCGCCGTCCTGGACGGGGCCCACGGGCTTGCCGTCCCTGCCGACGATCACGAAAGGCGGAAGAAACTGGTCGTTCGCCCCCGTTTCCTTCCGCAGGGTCTCAATGGCTTCCAAGGCCGAGGAGAATTTCCTTCCCTCGCCGTGGACGTGGGTCTTCCAGCCCCTTTCCACGATGGACCAGTCCGCCTCGTACCGGTCCATGGTTGTCACCATCCTCCCTCCCCCCGAAGCAATGCGATAATCGTAATCCCCCTTGGCGTTGATCCCGGACAGGACCTCCTCCAGGCGCTTCACGTAGATGGGCGCAGATGTCTCCGGTACATCCCTTCCGTCCAGCAGGATATGAACCCGGACTCTCTTCACCTGTTCCCGGGCGGCCTCTTCCAGGAGGGCGATGAGTTGGTCGATGTGGGAATGAACGTTTCCATCGGAAAGGAGCCCGATGAAATGGAGAGTGCTTCCCTTTTCCTTCACACGGGATACCAGTTCTTTCCACACGGGGCCTTGGAAGAGCCTTCCCGTCTCGATGGCCTTGTTTACCAGCTTGGCGCCCTGGTCGAAGATCCGGCCGGCCCCCAGGGCGTTGTGGCCCACCTCGGAATTCCCCATGTCCTTGTCCGAGGGAAGACCCACGGCTGTTCCGTGAGCCTTCAGGACCTGGGAGGGACAGGTCCGCGCGAGGCGGTCCAGGACGGGGGTGTAGGCCCGGACCACGGCGTTTCCTTTTTCGGTACGGCCCAGGCCCACCCCGTCCATGATCACCAGGAGAAGAGGGCGGCCCTGGTTCCGGAAACGGTCCCTTTTCTTCAAGAGAAGTTCACCCATGGTTTTCTCTCCCTGGAGGCGGGGCAGGTTGCTCAGAATGGAGTGCCCAGTCCATATCCTCCCCCCTTCCTGGTGGCCAGGTAGCGGTCCATCAAGGGGTGGGCGGAGGACTTGAACTCCTGCAGCAGTTCTTTTTTCAGCTTCTTTCTCAGTTTCTTCTCGCCCGCCCTGAGAACCCAGCACCTGTTCTGGGAAGGGATGGCGATCAGCAAGCCTTCCCAGGTCCCGAAGATCTTCTTTATGCCTTCTTGGAAGGAGGGGTGCAGGATGAGGCTGGCCGTGTAGATCCCATGGAGGTCCGGATGGGCCACCTTGGGGAAGTCGGTTTTTTTGTCTTTCTGGAAGACCCGGAATCTCAAGGGGTCCACGGAGACGGTGAACCAGGCTTGGGTCTCCTCGTCCAGTTTCTTCCGGGTGATGCCCCACCTCTGGAGGGTGGAGTCGGTGACCCTGTCGAAGGACCCCCTCCGGTCCACCACGTAGGTCACCACCAGGCCCGGGACCAAGGGCTTGTAGATCCAGCCGGGACGGACCGACTCCTTACGCTCCAGGAGGGGGCGGAGGCTGGTCCTCAATCGCTGGAAGCCCTCGTCTTT
This sequence comes from Planctomycetota bacterium, assembly GCA_027011425.1. Lineage (GTDB taxonomy): Bacteria > Planctomycetota > UBA1135 > UBA1135 > JALUZX01 > JALUZX01. The sequence continues at coordinate 3,854 of JALUZX010000222.1, read as the reverse complement.
GGCTTCCCCTGCTTTTCCCGGGGCCTCTTTGCGGGAAGCCGATTTCTCCCCGGTGTCTCCTCCCCTGGAGCAACAGGGCAGGAAAATCGGGGCGGCCAGGGCGGCCGCCGCAAAGACTGCTCCGAGGCCAAGGCGGGCCCAAACCAGGACGCTGTTCTTCATGACTGTGAATGGACCATGAGATTGAAGAAAAGGCCAGACCCTTGTCGGCGGGCCCGAGGTTCCTCATTCTCCTGGCCATGAAGCATCACATGGACACGGAGGAGGGGGGCCGGGGCCTTTCCCTGGGAAAAGTGCTCCTCTTCCTCCTCCTTTTCGCCTTGGGAACCTGGGGGGTCACCAGGGACTTTCGAGCTGGAGAGGAGGGGTGGACGCCACCGCCGCCTTTCCATCTTTCCCGGTGGAAGCCCCTTCACGTGCGCCCGGGAGAGCCCCGCCTCCTTCCATGGGTCCACAGGGATTTCGAGCTGACCGGGCGGGTAGTCGTCCCCAGGGGCAGGCATATGGACCTGGTTTTCCACCTGGAGAGAGGGCCTTACCAGGTTTCCCAGAGGGATGACCGCACTCTTCCCCAGGGCCCCCTCGACTGGTCCGTTCTCCGGCTCTCTGCGGGAGACATGGGGCCTCCCTTCTTCTCTTCCCGCAAGCTCCCGAAAAAGGAGGGAGGTTGGAGGGTGCCGCCCGGGGAGCCCGTGGACGTCCGCCTGGTCCTCAGGGATGGCATGGCAAGGGCGGAGGTGGGCCACAAAGCCTTGGCCTCGACGTGGAGGGTTCATTGCCGGGAAGGGCTCCTGGCCTTCGTGGGCGAAGGAACCTGGGAAGCCTTGGGCCTGAAACCCCTGGACCGAAAAGCCTCCTGGTCGGACTGGGTCGCAGGGGCCCTTCTCTGGGCCTTGGGGACTGTGATCCTGGCTTGGGGTTGGAGGAGGGTCCGGTTTCGGGGGTCCCCCTGGCTTTGGGGCGGTGCCGGCGCGGCCCTGGCCGGCTGGGCGGTCCTCCTTTTCCCGGCGCGGCCCGGGAAAGACCCTTGGGATCCGAAGAAAGCGCCCTCCTTTCAACAAGCCCAGGAACTCTACGGCAAGGCCGAGGGGTTTCGGAACTGGGGCGGCTGGGCAGGGTCCCTTTTCTGGCGCGGCCGGAGGTCTATGCGTCTCTCCGAGCCGGGGGGCGAAAGAGTCCTTTTCCTGGGAGGGGCCCAGGTCTGGGGAAGAGGCGTGGCCCGGAAGGACCTGACCTTTCCCATGCAGGTGGAAGGGATCCTGGAAGGGGCGAGGAAGGCCGGCGCTCCTTCCGTGGAGGTCCTGGTCGGGGCTTGCCGGGAGACGGATCTGAAAAGGCAGTGGGAGATTCTCCGCAAGGACCTTCTTTCCTTTCACCCGGACCTGGTGGTCCTGGTCCTCCCGCGGGAGGTTTCCTCTTCGGGGTCTTGGGTGAAAAAGGAGGGGAAGACCCTGAGGGCTTTCTTCGCCTGGGCTCGTAAACGGGGCCTTCCTTTTCTTTTGGTTCCCCCTTTGGCGCCAGGTTCACCAGAGGTGGCGGCCCCGGCCCTTCGCCGGGCCGCACGGGCCGCAGGGGGAGACATCTGGGATCCGGGGCCTTTGCGAAAAGGTGAGGAACTCTTCCTTTTCCGGCCCTCGGGCCAGGGCCGCCGAGGTGATCTCTCGCCAAAGGGCCATCTCCTCCTGGCTTCCCCTCTGGCAAGAGAATTGCAGAAACTGCTGGAGGGAAAAAATGGGAAGAAAAGAGACCGGAAATCGGGGAGCCCGGCTGGGCATAGAAGACCATAAGTTTTATAAACTTATGCTTTTGAAGGGGTTGGGGCTATTCTCTCTCCGGGGCGGCTCCAGGTGTGTCAAAGCGTGACACTAGCTTTTCTTTTTCGATTTCCTTCTCTATAATGGGACTTCAAGGTTGGGAGGGGCCTGGCCCTGAACCCGGAGGTGAAACCCTCCGGGTTGGAGGGAGTCACGGTAAAGCGCCCCTTTTCCAAAAAGGAAGCCCCATGAATGAGACCCTGAAAGGCCTCGTGGCTTTGTTGCAAGACGGGGACCCAAGCCTGAAATGTGCCTCCGCCCAGGTTCTTGGGGCCCTGGCCCCAAAAAACCCCCAGATCGTGAAAGCCTTGGTGGCCGCTTTGGAGGGGGGCGACCGATACCTGGTTCCTTTCGTTCTGGACGCTCTGGGCGCCATTCAAACCGACCAGGCCCTGGACGGCCTGGTCCAATACCTTCAGAAAGAAGACGAGAATTCCAAGGAGAAGGCGGCCCTGGCCTTGGCTCGGGCCGGAGCCAAGGGAGAGGAGGCCGTTTTGCGCCATTGGGATCGATGGGACCGGGAGTCCCAGAAGATCCTGGTGGAGGTCCTTTTCCGCACCCGAGGGCCTTTGGCGGTGGACAAACTCTGCTCTCTTTTGAAAACCCCGGAGTGGGCTCGAAACGCGGCGTTTCTCAAATCTCTCCAGGAAAGGCTTCCCGAATTTCCCCCCCAGCAATTGAGCCGGTTGCGGACCAAACTTCGCGGGCTCTTCCGGTCCAAGTTGGAAAAAGTCCCTCCTCCGGTGTTGGCCGCCCACCTCTCGCTTTACAGCAAGATTCCCTGCCCCTCCCAGGTGAAGACTCTTCTCAAGTTCACCGGGCCCGCCTGGCCGCCCCTGGTGCGGAGGACCGCGCTGGAGGGGCTGGTTGGGAAGGAGATCCCCAAGGAAGGGGTTTCCACTCTTTTGCCCTACCTGCGGGAGACGGACTACACCTTCGTGGTGGCCCCCACCCTGCGGGTCCTCAAGAAGATCGAACTCCCCAAGACGATTCAGGCCAAGGTGATGAAGCTCCTGGATCCGGGGATCCAACTCCACCCGCAGATCCGGTCCTTTCTCCTCGAGGCCTGCGGGAGGTTCAAGAACGCATCGGCCGCGAAATGCCTGGCGCGTTACTTGGACAATGAGAACGGCTGGGCCCGGGTGCGCGCTTCGAAGGGGTTGGAGGGAAACCCTGAGGCTCGGATCTTCCTGCAGAACCGGGTTCTCGCCGCCACGGGGGAGGAGGAGGTTCTGCTGGCCTTGCGCCCTCTGGTCTCCTTGAAGGATTCTCTGAAATCCCCCTTTCTCAAGAAGGTCTTCGCTCACATGGAGGAATTGCGCCGGGCGGGGAATCCAACATGGATCCGGTTGCGGGCCTTCTTTTGGGAAGTGGACCCGGGATGGTTCCTCAAGGAGGGGCTGGGCCGGGCCAAGGAGCTTCGCCGGAAAGGGGATTTCCAGGCGGCCCTGGACCTTCTTCATACTCTTCTTCCCGGGAAGAAGGGCGGGCTGGAGCCCCAGGTTCGTTACGAGATCGGCCTGACGGAACTCCTCAAGGCGCCGAAGGTGCCCTTGGATGCGTCCCGGCCGGATCCGGCGATGGGCCATTTCCAGACTTTGCTGGAAGACCATGGATTCGATCTTCTGGGGAGGTTGAAAGAAGAGGACCAGCTCAAACCGGACGATTTCCTCTACATTGGGCTCCATTTCCTGGGGCGGGCGCCTTACCTGAAGGAGTTCGCCCTCCAGTCCCTGGAATACCTGATGAAGCGTTGGCCCCATTCCAAGGCATCCAAGCTGGCCCACCAGAAGGTGCGCTCCGTGGGAATCGAAAAAGCCCCCTGAGGCCGCCCCCGGAGGGAGGGCCTTTGCCCGCCCCGCTGTTCCCGGCTAACCGATGACCTTCTTTTCCTGTCCACCCCTCCTCGCCCGCCTTTTCAAGGAAGGCCCATGGGAGTCCTGGGTTTTCGCCCGCCTCCGGTGGGGCCCCATCGTCGCTTAGCTTCCGAAGACGGCAGAATCGCTCCTCATGGGGCCCCCCCTCCGGCGGGAGTGGGGG
>JALUZX010000221.1 GCA_027011425.1 Planctomycetota bacterium | reverse complement strand
ACACTGGTCCGGGTGGCCGGCTCGGACACGCCCCTCGACGTCCAGGGCGGGGAAATCGCCGGGCTCCTGGCGGTGGAAAAGAACCAGGTCCCGGGCTTCGTCTCCACGATGGACCAGCTCGCCAGGAACTTGATCCTTCAGGTCAACCGCATTCACTCCACGGGAGTCCCCCGCTCCGGGCCCTTCACGTCCCTGCGTTCGGTCAACGCCGTGAAGGACGGCGACGGCGACGGGGCCTACGACGACGAAATGCTCTCCTCTGCCGGTCTACCCTTCGACATCCAAGAGGGCGAACTCTACGTGACCGTCACGAACAAGGCCACGGGAACGCTCACCCGCACGAAGATCGACATCGACCCCGACACCATGACCGTGGGAGACCTGGTGAACGCCCTGAACAATGTGGACCACATCTCGGCCATCCTGGACCCCACGGGGCACATCGCGATCCGGGCCGTCTCGGGATACGGGTTCGACTTCGCCAACAGGCTGGACTCCGCGCCCGACAAGTACGGCTCTTTCGGCGGCAAAGGTGCGGCCGTCACCGGGACCAAGGGAGGTCCCTTCGACATGACATCCCTCACGGGGGGACTTCCAGCCACCTTCACCGTGGCGGTGGACGGCAACAGCCCCGTCACGGTCACCCTCCAGGCATCCGACTTCCAGAACCCCGCGAACGCCACGGCCGAGGAGGTGGCCGCCGCCATCAACGACGACCTGGCCTCTCACGGGGCCAAGGCCTTCGTCGTGGGAGGCCGGGTCATGATCCGGACCAACTCGGAAGGCTCGGCAAGCACCCTGCGCATCGCCGATCCGGGCTCGGGGGTCCCATCCCTGCTGGGACTCTCCACCACCCTGGAGACGGGTTCCGACATGGGGGTGGCCGTCTCCATTTCGGGATCCTATACGGGGAAAGAAAACCAATCCCTCTTCTTCGAGGCCGACGGCGACGGACAAATCGGCGTCACCCCCGGGCTCAAGGTCAAGGTCTACGACGAAAGCCACACGCTGCTTGGGATCCTGGAAGTAGGCCAGGGATACACCCCGGGCGACACCCTGGAAGTGGTGGACGGAATCAAGGTCTCCTTCGGCCCCGGCTCCATCTCCAAGACATCGGGGGACGCCTTCTCCCTGGACGCCCTCTCCGATTCCGACACCACCGACGCCCTCGCGGCTTTCGGGATCAACGCCTTCTTCAAAGGGTCCTCGGCCGCGGACATCGCCGTCGTCCAGGACTTGAGAGACAAGCCGGACCTCCTTTGTGCGGGCCTCTCAGACGCGCCCGGCGACGCCGACAATCTCCGCCGCTTTCTCTCCATGAGGAAAGAAAAACTCGAAGGCCTGGGCGGCGCCAGCATGGAGGACTTCTACTCCGACGCCCTGGGCAAACTCGGCTTCGAATCCTCCAAGGCGAAAAACCTGGCCGCCTCCCAGGAGGAACTCCTGGGATACCTGGAGGACCGCAGGCAGGCCGTCTCTGGAGTCAACCTGGACGAAGAAATGATCAACCTCGTCCAGTATCAGCAGGCCTTCCAGGCGGCATCCCGGTTCATCAGCACCATGGCGGAACTCACCCAGACCCTCATTCAGATCGGGAGATGAATCATGACCCTCCGCGTCACCCGTTCCATGCTCTTCCGTTCCACCCTCTGGAACATCCAGAGGAATTCCCGCCGCCTGGCCAACCTCCAGGAGATGCTCGGCTCGGGCCGGAAGATCAACAGGCCCTCCGACGACCCGGCGGGGATCCTCCGGATGCTTCCCCTCAAGGTGGACCTGGAGAAGCTCGCGAGAAACAAGGGGAACATCGCCCTCAGCAAGGAGATCCTCAACATCGGAACCTCCGCCCTCCAGGACGCCTCGTCGCTCATGATCGACGCCCGGGGCCTGGCCCTGCAGGGAGCCAACGGGACCATGAGCAAGCAGGACCTGGAGAGCCTGGGTAAACAGGTGGACCAGATCCTCGGGCAGATGGTTTCTCTGGCCAATACCAACAGGGCCGGGCGTTACATCTTCGGGGGAAGCAAGACCCTGACCCAGCCCTTCGAACTCACCGACGAGGGAGGCGTCACCCGGGTCCTCTACAAGGGGGACGGAAACACCGTCAAAGTGGAGATCGGCCCCGGCCTGGAGACCGCCACCAATCTCCCCGGAGACCAGGTCTTCATGTCCCACGAAAGGGGACCCACCACCTACGAGGGCCGGACGGGCATCAAGGCCGGGTCCGGCACGGACAACGGAGTGGGGATGGACTTCCTCCTGGTCCGGCACACCACTACCCATCTCTCTGGAACCCTCCACGGCGTAACCCTGGCCTCCACCTCCGCCGCCAAGGACACCCTCCTGGGCTCGGGCCACACCGTGACCATCTCCTCGGGACCGGCCGTCTCCATCGATGGAGGCCCGGCGGTCTCCTTCACTCCCGGTTCCGGCGCCTCGGACGTGACGGTGAAAGGACCCAAAGGCGGAGAGATCCACCTGGACCTGAGCGGGTGGGACGGGACCGTCCCCACATCCTTCAACCTGGACTCCAGCTTCAAACTCTCCCTGGACGACGGCAAGACCTGGGAAGAGGTGGACGCCACGGCGGCCATTCCCTCCAACCTCCAGCTCGTCGATTCCGTCACGGGAAAGGTCACCAACGTGGATCCCCGGGGAGTCTACCTGGCGGGCGACGAGGTGGTGATGTACGAGGGGACCTTCGACGCCTTCCAGTCCCTCATCGCTCTCAGGGACACCCTCGACAACACCCACGACTTTTCCGGGCCCCGCCAGAAGGAAATCCTCCGGAAACTCGTGGGCCAGTTGGACGAGGCCCACGACGGAATCCTGGAGGCCCTGCGGACCCTGGGAGGACGCATCCAGAAGATGGAACTCGTCCGGGGAAGGGTGGAGGACATGGAGGTCTCCCTCACGGACGCCCTGGGAGACGTGCGGGACATCGACCTGGCGGACACCATCATGAAGATGACCCAGCAGGAGACCCTCTTCCAGTCGAGCCTGGCCGTGGGGGCCCGGGTCGTCCAGCCCACTCTCCTGGATTTCCTGAGATGAATCACCCTTGAGAAAGCCGATAAGAGAGGAAGGGAACCCTTCCCTGGAGGAACCAAGATGATCCCCCCCCAAGGACCCGCAGGCATCCCGGGAAAAGGCCCCGCCCCAAGGGTGGACCCCAAGGGGCGCTCCACCCCTTCCCCAGGCACCGCAAAAGGGGAGTTCTCCCGCCTCCTGGAAAAACTCCGGAGCCTGGAGGAGTCGGCCAAGGCGGGAAAGCTCGCGGG
>JALUZX010000220.1 GCA_027011425.1 Planctomycetota bacterium | reverse complement strand
CTTGAAACCCATGGGCCTTTCCTGGGAAAACCCTTCTCCATCCCATGGGAAGGAACACGATCATGCGTAAGGGAACAAGGATCCTCGTTGCGGCTCTCCTGGCCTCCCCGCTTGGGGCCCAGGTCTTCGAAGAGCACTTCCACTTTCCCAATGGGGCCCTCGTCCCGGGCTGGACCCAGGAGGTGGGAACTTGGGTCATAAAAAACGGGCGGCTCGCCGGGACGGGCCCGGGGTGGCGGTTCATCACCAAGGCCAACTTCCTGGCCGCCGACTGCGTCCTGGACGGGACCTTCTTCTTTACGGGAAAAGGAGTCCAGTTCGGAGGCCTCGCCGCCCGCCAGCCGGGCAAGGGATCGAGCACCAACCTGGTGCTCGGGAAGATCCAGAACAATTGGGGAAGGAAAGGCTTCGACCAGGCCTACCTCTACGAACTACCCCAAAACCACGTCTACACCAACCTGGCCGGGCGGGGAGCCCTTTCTGTGGAACTCAGGCTCATCCTCCTGGGCGGCAATGCCTGGCTCCGCCTGGACACGGACCGGGACGGCCTTTACGACTCCACCCTGGGGCCCCTGGCCCTCTCCCACGTCAAGGGTCCCGGCCTCATCGGCCTGGCCTCCTACGGTCCCACGGAAATGGACGACTTCAAGTTCTACGACGCCGTCCTCATGGAAGTCCCGGGGAGCGTTCCAAGAATCGGAACCACCTACAGGATGCGTTTCCGGGCCCCGCCCTCCCGCGGGTGGGGCTTTACCCCCTACCTGTGTTTCATCACCCTTTCGAACCAGGGGATACCCCTCAAGGCCCGCAAGATCCCTTTGGCCCCGGACCCCATGATCCTTTTCTCCCTTTTCTTCCCCCAGGTCTTCCACAAGTTCCTGGGGATCCTGGACAAGAACGGAGACGCCTTCCCGGAGATCCGGATCCCCAACGATCCCTCCCTTGTGGGAAGCGTGCTCTACGTGGCGGGCATCACCCTCGATCCCCTGAAACCCTACGCCATCGGGGCCATCTCCAACGACCACCGGATCCGTATCCGCTGACCGAAGGGGACGACCCGGCCTCCGGCGGCCCCTACGTCCCCGGATCGGCCTTCCTTGCCAGGGCCTCGGCCAGGCCGGAGAAACGGAGGGTGCGGCGGGAGAGGGCGGCGGCGAGGACCTCCGGGGAGCCGTGGAGGGTGACGGATTTCCGGGCGCGGGTAATGGCGGTGTAGACGAGTTCCCGGGTGAGAAGGGGCGAGTCCTTCTCTGGAAGGACCAGGGCCGCCCGGTCGAACTCGGAGCCCTGGCTCTTGTGGACGGTCATGGCGAAGACCGTCTCGTGACCCGGCAGCCGGGCCGGGGAGAGGTTGCGGACCTCCCCCTCTTCTCCAGGGAAGAAGGCCCGCACTTCCCCCCCTTCGGCCAGGAAGAGGCCCACGTCGCCATTGAAGAGCCTCTGGTCGTAGTCGTTCACCAGCACCATGACGGGCCTTCCCTCGTAGATCTCCCCCCGCCGGGCCACAATACCCCGCGCGGCGAGGAAGGAGCGGATCCCCTCGTTCAGGGACTCCACCCCTTCCCTTCCCTTCCGGTGGGGCGAAAGCACCTGGAAGGTCCCGAGGGACTCCAGGGCCCGGGCCGGCTCCTTCCTCGAAGCAAGGGCCAGGCGGACCTTTTCCTCCGTGGCCGCTCCCAGGACGCGGTAGAGATCGTGAGGCCCTCGGGGCTCCTCTCTCTGCACACCGGGAAAGGAGGGATCTTCCAGGAGGGCCAGGGCCCCGGCCGGGTCGCCCTCCCGGACCGCTTCGGCCAGCCTCCCGATCCCGCTCTTTTCGCCGAACCGGAAGTTCCTGGTGAGAAAGACCACGCTGTCGGCGATCCCCGATTCTTCCGGGCCCGGCTTCCCGGGAAGGTCCCCGCCGCCCATCTCCCCCCAGGCCTTCCGGAATTCCCTCGAGAGTCCCTTCCCGGCGGCAACGGAGCAGATGTCCCCAAGAATGGAGCCCGCCTCCACCGAGGCGAGCTGGTCCTTGTCGCCCAGGAGCACGAGTCTCGCCGCCGGGCGCACGGCCTCCACGAGGCGTGCCATCAGGGGAAGGTCCACCATGGAGGCCTCGTCCACCACGACCATATCCGCGGGAAGTGGATTCCCAGCGTCGTGCCGGAACCTGGTGAGGCTCCCGGGGAAAGTCCCCAGAGCCCTGTGGATGGTGGAGGCCTCCCTGGGGAGGATCTCCCGGATCCTCCCGGGGCAGTCCATCCCGCCGGCGGCCTTCCCCAGGGCCTCCTTGATCCGGGCCGCCGCCTTTCCCGTGGGGGCCAGGACCATCATCCTGGGCCTCTCCAGGCCGCGGCGGAGGGCCTGCTCGGCGAAGAGCGCCAGGATCCGGGAGACCACCGTGGTCTTCCCCGTCCCGGGCCCTCCCGTGATGACGGCAAACCGCTTCAGAAGGGCCGCGATCCCCGCCAGGCGCTGGCCGCCGGGGTTTTCCGGCCCCTCGGGAGGAAGGAGCCTGTCCAGCCCCTCCAGGAAGAGCTTCCCGTCGAGTCTCCGGGAGACGCCCCGGCTCCTTTCCAGGAGAGCCCGGGCGAGTCGTTCCTGGAGGCCGTAATACCGGGCCAGGTAAAGCCTTCCCCCCTCCAGGACCAGGGGCCGCCCCTCGCCGGGCCCGCCCGCGAGGGGACTGGCCTCCAGGGCCTCCCTCCACTCCCCCGGATCCGGAAGATGGGGTTTCAACGCCTCGGCCCCTTCCAGGGGAAGCCCCTTTCCCTTTCCAAGAGCCTCCAGGTCCAGGCAGACGTGGCCCAGGCCCACAACCCGGCTGGCCAGGGCCCCGGCCAGGAGCACCCCCTCGTTCCTCTCCCCGCCGAGCCTGCCCAGGGCCTCGGCCAGGTGGACGTCCAGGGCGGTGAGGGCCCCCTCCTTGACAAACCTTCCCCAGGGAAGACTCACGACTCTCCTCCCCTTCGCCCGGGGCCTCCCAGGGCGTCCAGGATCGCGGCGGTCCTCTCCCTGGAGGGCCGATCCCTGAAGACGCCCCGCGGGCCGGCCTTCCTCCCACCCATCCCCCGGAGGAAGAGGTAGAAGACCCCGCCGAAGTCCTTCTCGTAGTCGTATCCCTTCAACCGTCTTCCAAGGTAGAGGTGGAGGGCGGCGGCGTAGATGTGATACTGGAGAAAGTAATGGTGGTCCTCCATGGCGGCCGCAAGCCTCTCGGAGGCGTAGTCGCCCGGCGAGGGCCCCAGGTGGTTGGTCTTGTAGTCGGCGAGCCACCACTTCCCCTCCCACTGGAAGAC
>JALUZX010000219.1 GCA_027011425.1 Planctomycetota bacterium | reverse complement strand
GGAGATGGCCGCCTGCTGGAGGATGGAGTTCCTCGTGAGCTGGGCCGTCTCGTAGGCCACGTCCACGTCCCGGATCCGGCTCTCGGCGGCGCTCAGGTTCTCCCGGGCGCTTCCCAGGTTGGCGATAGTGGAGTTCAGCCGGTTCTGGACCGCGCCGAAGTCGCCGCGCAACTGGGAGACCGAATTGATCGCGCTGTCGATCTGGGTGATGGCGAAGCTCGTGTCGCCCGTGGATCCGATGTTCACCGTGCTCAGCCCAAGGCTGGTGGAAAGGGCCGGCGAGAGAGACAGGCTGATCTGGTTGATCCCCGAGTCCACGCCGATTCCCACCTGGAAGGAAGTTGTGGTGGCAGTGCCGTCCAGCAGGTGGATGCCGTTGAACTCCGTGGACTTGGCGATCCGGTTGATCTCGCTGCGAAGGGCGGAGAATTCCTCCTGAAGAGTGTCCTTGTCGTCGTCGGACACCGTTCCGTTGGAGGCCTGGACCGCAAGTTCCCTCAGGCGAACAAGAATGTTGCTCACCTCGTTCAGGGCGCCTTCCCCGGTCTGGACGAAGGAGACGCCGTCGTTGGCGTTCCGCTCGGCCTGGGCGAGAGAGCGGATCTGGGCCCGCAACCTTTCGCTGATGGCCAGGCCCGCCGAATCGTCGGCCGCCGTGGCGATCCGAAGACCCGTGGAAAGATGCTGGAAGTTTCTGCCCAGCCTCTGGTTGACGGCAGCGAGGTTTCTCTGCGCGTTGATAGAGGCGATGTTCGTGTTGACCCTAAGTCCCATGGTTTCGCTCCCTGTTTCTTGTTGGTGGAATACTAGGGCCGATCCGGCCCCGGGAACCCCAATTCCCGCTTCTGCGCTATTTTCGGGATTCAGGGGGTTTGCTTGAGAAGTGGAGGCGGGAGTCCAGCCTTGGTGGAAGGCCTGGGATTCTCGTTCCGGTACGGGGGGGGTGGGAAGACTCCTTGCCATGGAGACTAGGAATGAGGGGGCGCCATAAGGGAAAAAGGAAAATTTTTTGCCCTTCGCCGGGTGTTTCCGCACCATCCCTGCCTTCACAGGCATTCCGGAAAGGTGAAACATGGCGCTCCACCTTCCATGGGCGGGAGATTTCGCGGCCAGGGTCCTGGGCTCCCCCGGGGGGGTGCTCTTCGTCCTTTCTTTCCTGGTATGGGCGGTTTTCCAGGTGGAGAAGAGCCGATTCGGTCCCAGGCTGTTCAAGTTTCTCCCCGCCCTGGTCTGGGTCTACTTTCTTCCCATGCTGGCCACCACGTTGGGGGTCCTTCCCAAGGCCAGTCCGGTCTACAAGGATTTCCAGCTCTACCTCCTTCCAGGGGCCCTTCTCCTGCTCCTTGCCACGGCGGACCTTCGATCGGTGAAAGACCTGGGGCTTCCGGCGGTGCTCATGTTCTTCGCCGGGAGTCTGGGAATCTTCATAGGAGCCCTGGTGAGCCTTTCCGTGCTGGGGCCCATCCTTCCCGAGGGCGCGTGGAGAGGGTTCGGCGCCCTGTCCGGTTCCTGGATCGGGGGAAGCGCCAACATGGTGGGGCTCCAGGCCGTCTTCGAAACCCCGCCGGGGCTGTTCGGCCAGATGGTGGTGGTGGATACGGTAGTGGGTTATACCTGGATCGGTCTTCTCATTTCCCTTGCCTCCCGGCAGAAGAAGATCGACCGCTTCCTGGGCGCGGACCGGTCTCTTCTGGAAGACGCCCGGGAGAGGGTGGAAGGAATGGACCTGGGGGGGAAGGAAGGCATGGATCTGCCCGCCGCCGCGGGGATCGCCTTCCTGGGGCTCGGGGTGGCTCCCCTGTGCATGGGCGTGGGAAAGCTCATGCCCGAGATCCAGGGGCGGGTGAACCACTTCGCCTGGGGAATCCTCTTGATCTCCATCCTGGGGGTGCTCCTCTCCTTCACCCCCGTTCGGAAGCTGAAGTCCAAGGGTGGCGACCAGGTGGGATACGCCGGGATCTACTTGATGCTCGCCGGCGTGGGAGCCCAGGCGGACCTCTCCTCCATCCTGGGCTCGCCCGCCCTCGTGCTGGCCGGGGCCATCTGGATCTCCATCCACGCCCTGGTCCTTCTGGCGGCGGCCAGGTTGCTCAAGGCGCCTCTCTTCTTTCTGGCCGTTGGCTCCACGGCGAACATCGGGGGCCCCGCCTCGGCCCCCCTGGTGGCCACGGTCTACAGGGCCGATCTCGCCCCGGTGGGGCTCATTCTCGCCGTCCTGGGAAATACGGTGGGGTATTACATGGGGTATCTCACGGGAGAGGCCTGCCGCCTCGTCGCCGGAGGATGAGGCTCACTTGCCGTCGCTCCCTTCTTCTTCTTCTTCTTCCTCCTCCTCCTCGGGTGCGATCTCCTTTTCCAGCTCCGCCGCGACCTTGCGGATCTTCACCTCCTGGGCGTGAAGCTTCTCCCGGCAGATCCGGATGAGTTCGGCGGCCCTTTCCACCTGGCCCGCCAGGCGGTCCACTTCGACCTCCCCCTCCTCCAGGGCGCGAAGGATCTCCTCCAGCTCCCGGCGGGCTTCTCCATACTCCATCTTTCCCGCTTCAGCCTCTTTCTTTTTCGCCGCCATTCCCGCCTCCGACCTTGACAGGGAAACGTCCGTCCGAAACTTCCACTTCCAGGGCGTCGCCCGGGGCGACCCGGGCCACAGTGTTCACGATCCTTCCCCCGGCGTCCCGCACCAGGGCGAACCCCCTCTGGAGAACCTTCTTGGGATCCAAGGCCTGGATCCTCAGCGCCCGGCCTTCCAGAACCTCTCCCTCCCGGGCCAGGAGTTTCTCCCCTTCCTTGAGGATCCGTCTCCCCAGGGCCCGGATCTCCCCTTCCAAGGGAGCCAGGCGGGCCAGGGCCAGGCGAAGGATCCTGGGGACCCCCTCCAGGAGGCGTTCTTTTTCCAGGGAGATCTGGAAAAGGGTTCCCCTGCCGGCCCTCAGGGCCGCTTCCCGGAGAAGCCGCCTCTCCCCTTCGATCCTCCCCTTCAGGGCCCGGGCCGTTCTCTGGGCGAGAGAAGCCAGGTCCGCCTTTTCTCTCCCCAGGATTTCCTCCGCGCCGAGAAGGATGTCCTCCGCCGTTTTCTCCAGGGATTCCGACTCTTCCCCGGCCAGGCGGACCAGGAACTCCCCCGCCTCCGTGGGGGTCCTGGCTGAGAAGGCGATCTCGTCCAGGACCGTCCGGTCCAGGGTGTGGCCGATTCCCACCAGGATCTTCAAGGGGTGGCGGGCCGCGGCGAGAGCCACCCTTAGGTTGTCGAACCAGGCCAGGTCCGAGGCGGAACCCCCGCCCCTCACGATGGCCAGGAGATCGTAATCGGATGAGTGTTTTTCGAACCAGGACAGGGCCCGGAGGACGTCCTCTTCGAGTTCCCGCCCCTGGACGCGGGCATGGAACACGTCCACCTGGAAGGCGAAGCCCGAGGCGCGGAGCACGCCGGTGAAGTCGTGGAAGGCGTTGGAGTCCCAGCTCGTCACCAGGGCGACCCGCAAGGGAAGCCTGGGCCAGGGAAGGTTCCGGTTTCTCTCCAGGAGCCCCAACTCCTTCAGCCGGGCGAGGATCTCTTCCCTGCGGGCCGCCAGTTTCCCCAGGGTGAAGTAAGGGTCGATTTCCAGGACGCGGACCTGGTAGGTCCCCCGGGGGGGATAGAGGTCCACCTGGACCAGGACCCGCACTTCCAACCCGTCGGAGAGTTCCAGTCCCCCGGCCCGAAGGAGGGTGTCCCGGACCTGGAGGTGATCTTCGGGGTAGACGATTCCCGCCACCCGGGCGGCGACGCCTTCTCCTTCCGCGCGTTTCTCCACGAAATCCAGGTAGAGGTAACCCGTAGGGGTGGGGCGCGGGCGGTTTACCTCTCCCACGAGCCAGAGGGGCTCGGGAAAGGCCCGGTTGAGGGCGCTTCTGGCCATGTAATTCAGCTGGGAGACCGTAAGTGCCCCTTCTGCGGTCTCCCCCCGCGGCGGAGGATCCTGGTCCTGGACGAGTTCCAGGACCTCCGGGGCGAAGGAGAAGTTCCTGGGCTTGAAGAGTTCCACGGCCTTTGGAGCGGCCTCAAGGGGGGCCCGCCAGGTCTTCTTTTGGGGATCCCATTTCCTGCCGGGAAGGGTCCGGACCAGCTCCACCAAGGTGGGGTCGTAGGGGAAGGTGATCAGGATCCACCCCTTGTCGGGATCGAGGGAGACGAAACCGGTCATGGAGGCAGTCTACCTTCCGGGCTTTCTCCCGGCACGGTCTTGCCCTGAAAGAGGGGTGGGACCATTCTCCCTGGATCCCGAGGAAAAAAAAGGATCCGAGAGGAGCCCATGGATATCCGCGCCGAACCTTTGGACCTGGAACTTAAGAGGACCTTCACCATCGCTCACGGGGCGTCCGGGAGGCGGGAGAACCTGCTGGTGAAGCTCACCTACGGGGGGGAAACGGGACTGGGGGAGGCGGCGATCGTGCCCTACTACGGCCATACCCGCTCCGAGGCGGAAGCGGTCCTGGAGAACCTGGCCATGGTCCTTCAGGACCAGGACCCCTTCGACCTCCAGGGGCTGGAGGAGAATCTTTCCATCCTGGATCCCGCGGGACGGGCGCCCCATGTCAGGGCCGCCCTGGAATGCGCATGCCTGGACCTGGTGGGGCGCTTTCTCGGGGTGCCTCTCTGGAAACTCCTGGGGCTCCAGCCATCCAAGGCCCCATTGACATCCTTCACGCTCCCGATCCTTCCTCCCCGTGAGATCCTCGAGGCCGCCGGGGAGGTGGGGGACTTCCCCATCCTCAAGGTGAAGGTCGGCTCCTTGAAGGACCTGGAGAGCTTGAAGGTCCTCAGGGAAGCCCGGCCCGATGTGATTTTGCGGGTTGACGCCAACGAGGGCCTCACCCTGGAAGAGGCCCTGCTGATGGTCCGGGAACTGGAGGCCCTGGGGGGGGTGGATCTTTTCGAACAGCCCCTTGCGCGGGAAGACCTGGAGGGATTGGCCCGGGTGAAGGATGCCTCCATCATACCGGTCGTTGCGGACGAATCGGTCCGGACCGCCCGGGACGTATTCCGCCTGGCGGGGAAGGTGGACGGCGTCAATTTGAAACTGGCCAAGAGCGGGGGGATCCGGGAGACCTTGAAATCCGTGGCCGTGGCCCGGGCGGCGGGGATGAAAGTCATGCTCGGGTGCATGGTGGAATCCAGCCTGGGAGTGACGGCCATGGCCCACCTGGCGCCTCTTGCGGATTTCCTGGACCTGGACGGGCCCCTTCTTCTGGCGAACGATCCTTTCCGGGGTGTGGGAATCCGGGAAGGCCTTTTGGATCTTCCCGAAGAGCCCGGCCTGGGGTGCCGTCCGGCACGGCCGGCCTGAAGGGCCCTCCGGAAGGGTCTTCCCTCAATAGAGAGGAGGAAGGCCCTCGAGGGGCCCTCCTCCCCAATGGGAAACCAGGGAGCAGCCCGGTTTCGGGAAATACTCAGTCAATGGATTGAATATCCGGGTTGGAACTTTCCCTTGGGGAGAGTCACCAATCCGGCCTCGCGGGGGAAAAGGAAAAACACCGAATGGACCCGAACGGGCCCGGTGGGGCTGAAAGGAAGACTTTCCTTGGACGGAGGAGGAGAGGCAAACGTTCCCCTCGGCTCCCGGGTTTTCCCCTTTCCCGGGGTTGACTTGCCCGGGTAGGGCCGGGACATTGGGCCCCTTTCCGGACCCGCCCACCTTTCCGGAGGGGACCTCCAGAGATGTCCAAGGAACTTCCCAAACAGTATGAGCCGGCGGCTTTCCAGGGGGCCGTCACGGAGAAATGGCTCCGGAACAAGGCCTTCGCCGCCTTTCCCGACGAGCGGGAGAACCGGTTCGTCATCATGATGCCCCTCCCCAACGTAACGGGGGCCCTGCACATGGGGCACGCCATGGACAACGTGATGCAGGACCTCCTGATCCGCTGGCACCGCATGATGGGGGACAACACCCTCTGGCTTCCCGGAACGGACCATGCCGGGATCGCCACCCAGGCGGTGGTGGAGAAGAGGCTCTTCGAGCTGGAAGGGAAGACGCGGCACGACCTGGGGAGGGAGGGGCTGGTGGCCCGCATCTGGGAGTGGAAGGAGATCAACCAGAAGCGGATCGTCGCCCAGCAACAGAGCATGGGGTGTTCCTGCGATTGGGACCGGCAGAGGTTCACCATGGACGCCGTCTGCACCCGGGCCGTCCGGTGGACCTTCTTCCGGATGTTCCGGGACGGCCTGATCTACCGGGGGGCCCGGCTCGTGAACTGGGATTGCCGGCTCCAGACGGCCGTTTCGGATGACGAGATCGTATACGAAACGGTGCAGAGCCATTTCTGGCATCTCAGGTATCCCGTGATCGATCCCCGTCCCGGGGAGCCCGAATTCGTGGAGGTCGCCACGACCCGGCCCGAGACCATGCTGGGAGATACGGCCGTGGCCTGTCATCCCGACCCGGCGGGCGTCCTGGACCGGCTCATCGGGGAGGCCCGGGAAAAGGCCGCCAAAGCGCCCGCGAAGGAGAGGGCCGGGCTGGAAGAGGAAATCCGGCGCCTGGAGGAGAGGAAGGAGACCCATCTTCCCACCCTCCTGAAACTGGCCGAGATGGCCCGGGAGGGAAGGAAGGTCCGCCTCCCCCTCCTGGACCGCCCGATTCCGCTCATCCTGGACGAATGGGCCAAGCCGGAAAAGGGTTCGGGGTGCGTGAAGATCACCCCGGCCCACGATCCCAACGACTACCAGGTCTGGGAGCGGCACAAGGAGGAGATCGGGGTGATCAACATCCTGGAGCCCGACGGCAGGCTCAACGCCCAGGCCGGCCCTTACAAGGGCCTGGACCGGTTCGAGGCGAGGAAGAAGGTCGTGGAGGACCTGGACCGGCTCGGCCTCCTGGCCCGGGTGGAGGACCACGAGGTGGAGATCGGCCACTCGGACCGTTCCAAGTCTCCTATCGAACCGTATATTTCCCTCCAGTGGTTCGTCCGCATGGGCGACGTGGAGGGGGGGATCCTCTGCGGGAGGGGCACGGAGAAGGAATTCCGGGCGTCCGGCCTGGCCCAGGCGGCCATGGACGCCGTGGCCGGCGACTGGCGCTCCCCCACGGGGCTCAAGCTCGCCTTTCACCCGGACCACGAGAGATATGCCAATACCTATCTCCAGTGGCTCGCGGAGAAGAGGGACTGGTGCATCTCCCGCCAGCTCTGGTGGGGGCACCGGATCCCCATCTGGACGGGCCGTTTTTCCGGGGAGAGGCTGAAGGAGGTTCTGGGGAGGTTCGAACCTTTCCTCGGGAGGGAGGATTTCCTCCTTCGTATTTCCGGAGGAGACGGGGCTTCCTTCCTGGTGGAGCCCGGGAAGGAGAGGCCGGAATGGTCCCGGGGCGGGGAGGAAGTGGAGGTCCAGGCCTGTCCCAGGGACGAGCAGGCCGAAAAGGATCTGGCCGGGGAACTGGAGTCGGCGGGCCTGGTCCGGGACCCGGACGTGCTGGATACCTGGTTCTCTTCGGCCCTCTGGCCCCACAGCACCCTGGGGTGGCCGGACCCGGAAACCGCCCCGGTGGACCCGGGCCAGCCGCCCTTGGGGAGCGTGGACGGAAAGCCGGATTGCCTTTCTACGTATTACCCGGGTTCCTGCCTGGTGACGGGACGGGACATCATCACCTTGTGGGTGGCCCGAATGGTGGCCACGGGGCTCTACAACCTGGGGGATCTCCCCTTCGAGGACGTCTTCATCCACGCCAACATCCTGGACGGGAAGGGGGAGCGGATGAGCAAGTCCAAGGGCAACGGAATCGACCCGGTGGACATCATCGAACGGTACGGCGCCGACGCCATGCGCTACGTGATCTGCGAACTCCAGACGGGGACCCAGGACGTGCGCCTTCCGGTCCAGGCCATCTCACCCTACACGGGAAAACCGGTGGACCTTGCCAAGGCCAGGCACGGAAAGAGCGTCTTCACCTACCTGGACCCGGAAACGGGAAAAGAATTCGACGTCCTCGGGACCATGTCCGATCTCCCCCAGGCGAAGCTCGTGAGCGACCGTTTCGAGGTGGGCCGGGCCTTCTGCAACAAGCTCTGGAACGCCGCCCGCTTCGCCTTGATGAACCTGGAGGAGGCCGCCTTCGAGCCCCGGGAAAAGGAGGACCTTCCCCCCGAGGACCGGTGGATCCTCTCCCGCCTCTCCCGGGCGGTCCGGCGCCTGCACGGGAACCTGGAGGAATACAACCCCTCGGCCGCCCTCCAGGCGGGGAGGGAATTCTTCTGGAACGAATTCTGTGACTGGTACCTGGAGCTGATCAAGCCCAGGCTCAAGGACCCGGCCCGGGCTCCCCTGGCCCGCCAGGTCCTGGCCTTTGTGCTGGACCAGGTCTTCAGGCTCTTCCATCCCTTCCTCCCTTTCCTCACCGAGGCCCTCTGGGAGAAGCTCGGGGAGGCCGCGCCGGTGCGGGGCGTGCGGAAGCCCCTGGAGACTCCGCCCTTGTTGATCCACGCTCCCTGGCCCGGGGAGGAGCGGGAGTGGCTGGATCCTTCCCTGGAGGAGAGGTTCCGGAGGTTCAGGGATGTGGTTCGGGCCGTCCGGGACATCCGGGCCAAGTATCAGATTCCTCCCACCAAGCCCCTGGACGTGGCCCTCAAGGGGGAGCGGGGGGCCTTGGACTCCCTTTCCGACCTGAAAGAGCTTTTGAAGAACCTTGCCTTCCTGGCAAGCCTGGAACTCTCTCCCGGGGCCGTCCGGTCCCCCGACGCGGCCTCCGCCGTGGTGGAAGGCCTGGAGGTCTTCGTGGCCGGCGTCATCGACGTGGAAAAGGAGAAGGCCCGGCTCCGCAAGGAGAGGGAAAAGCTCCTGGGAAGGATCGAAGGGGCCCGGAAGAAACTCTCCAACCGGGCCTTCCTGGAGAAGGCCCGGCCCGAGGTGGTGCAAAGGGAGAGAGAGACTCTTTCCCGCCTGGAGGCCCAGCTCAAGGCCCTGGAGGCGAACCTGGAATCCCTTTGATGGAGAAGGGCCTTCTTTCTCAGGCCCCGTATTTCTGGAGCGTTCGTTCCAGCCAGGGGAGAAGGACCAGCAGGAATCCCGCCACGCCCAGGGCCGCGATCATGAGCCAGAAGAAGACTCCCGTCGTGGGGGCCATACCGCTGATGAACCCCGAGAGCTTGGAGCCCACCGACGTGGCCAGGAACCAGCCCCCCATCATGAGGCCGGCGTAGCGGGCCGGCGAGAGCTTGGTCACGAGAGAGAGCCCCATGGGGGAGAGGCAGAGTTCCCCGATGGTGATGACGAGAAAGTAGAAGGCCAGCCACCAGACGGAGATCTTCACGGCCCCGTTCCTGGAGACCATGGTGGCGATCACCATGAGCCCGATGGCCAGGGCCGAGAGCACCATCCCGATGAAGATCTTCCGGGCCGTGCTCACGAACTTGCCCTTCTTTAGGAGCCAACCGAAGAATCCCACCACGAGCGGGGTCAAGAGAACCACGAAGACCGGGTTGAAAAGCCCCGTGATCAGCTCGGGGTTTGCGAGTTTCAGGAATTTCCCCGGGGGAAGGCGGGGGCCGCCGGCGGCGTTGGCGTAGACCTTCTTGAATGTTTCCTTCGTGACCAGGAAGACCGGGGACTTCCTGCCCTTCACCTCCTTGAGGAAGATCACTTTCCTCAGGGGCGCCGCCGTCTCGGGCTCCGTGCGGACCGAGAGGACCGGGTGACCGTGGGCGTCGGTCTCCTTCTCGATCTTCACCTGGCCCTTCCTGAAAACCTTGCACCGCAAAGGCCGCCAGTAGGTCGGCAGATCCATGCTCTTGGTGTCGGGCGCTTTCAGGCCGGGGTTTTCCCGGAGCACTTTCTGGACCGACGGTTCGTCCAGGATCTTGGCTCCGAAGAGGGCCTCCGTCCCGGAATCCACGGTTACCATGGTTTCCTCCAGGGGGCGGGGAAGGCCCGGGTCGGCATTGAAATAATAGGATGGCATGGCGATCTGGGCGTAGACCGAGGGCAGCCATTCCGCCTCCCGCTTGGTGTCCTCCTTGGCCAGGATCGTGAGGAGGCCGCCGCCCAGGTGGAGGACCATGAAGAACATTGCGCCCGCCAGGAAGACCGGGAGCAAGGCGGTCAGGCCCGGCTTCTCGTCGGGCTCGGCCGTCCTGGCCAGGAAGACGAAATAAGCGATGATCGGAACCACCCCCAGGAGGAATCCCGAGGTCAGGCCCTTGAGGGTGTGCTTGAGGAAGTCCACGTTGTTCCCCAGGTAGTATCCGATGATCCCGAAGACCAGGGCGGGAACCAGGATGACCAGGGCCACTTTCTTCAGGCCTACTTCCCCCGGCTTCGGCTCGGAGGGAACGTCGGCCCCTGCCAAGGCGCGCCAATGGAAGAGGAGGACTCCCACTCCCACGAGCAGGCCCACGCCGGCGGCGATGAAGGCGTAGTTGAAGTTCCAGAAGTTCCGGATCGGCGTGGCCAGGAGGGCCGAGATGGAGGCGCCGATGTTGATTCCCATGTAGAAGATGTTGAACCCCGCGTCCCTTCTCGGGTCCCCGGCCTCGTAGAGGTTTCCCACCATGGTGGAGATGTTGGGCTTGAAGAAGCCGTTGCCGGCGCAGATGAGGACCAGGCCGATATAGAGGGTGTGGAGGCTTCGGACCCCGAGGCAGAAGTAGCCCAGGGCCATGAGGATTCCGCCGATGAGAATGGACCGCCTGAATCCAAGAAGCCTGTCGGCGATCATGCCCCCCAGGAAGGGCGTGAAGTAGACGAAAGCCAGGTAGGTTCCGTAGATGTCTCCCGCCTGCCCGGCCGTGAGGCCCAGTCCTCCTCTCTCCTGGTCGGTCAGGTAGAGGATCAGGATCCCCAGCAACAAGTAGAAACCGAGACGCTCCCACATCTCGGTGAAGAAGAGAGGGTAGAGACCCTTGGGATGCTTGTTCGCCACTGTTCCGCCCTCGCGTTTGGGTCCAGGGGAAGGGAACATCCTGGAGGGAAGAGGGGGGCGGCGCAAGCGATTCGAGGACCCGGGCCGGGAAGGAGGGTTCCTCGAAGGGGAGGATCAACTTCCGGCCAATACCTGGCGGGCCGGTTCCTTCAAGGCCTTTTCGATGAAGAGATCGGTCCTTCTGCCCAGGTCCACCACACGTTTCTCGGGAGGAGGTTCCTCTCCCGGTCCG
>JALUZX010000218.1 GCA_027011425.1 Planctomycetota bacterium | reverse complement strand
GGCTGGTCTTCGGTTTTTCTCCCTTGAATCTGGACCTGTCTTCTCTCGGGGCGCCCGGTTGCGTGGTCCTGAATACCCCCGACCTCATTCTTCCCAATGTCACCAATCTCACGGGGACCTGGTCTTTCCCCCATGTCATCCCGATTCCCGTGGACGTCCAACTCATCGGGGGAAAGATCTACCTGCAGGTCCTGGTCTTCGACAAGAGGGCCAACACCCTGGGCGTGGCCGCGAGCAACGGCGGTCTCGCCGCGGTGGACTGGTGACCGGCCGCCCCGGTTTTCCTCCCTCCCCAGTCTGGATTCCTCTCTCTTCTTCTTTTCTTTTTCTGGTTCCGCCGGGATAGGGAAAGGGCGCGCCGATTTCTTGAAAAAGGCACTGCTCCGAGGCTCGGTGGTTGACCCGGATCCGATGGGCCGTGTTCTGGCGCGTAGCGTTTCTCTCGTGATCTCCCCCCAGTTTAAAATTTTATGAAACCCCCGCCGGAGCGAGGCCGGATCGGAGATCCGGGCTCGTGACGTCGGGGGCTTCACAAAATTTCCAACTGGGGGAAGGTCACGAATTTCTTGGAATTTTCGAGGGTCCGGGACTTTTGTCGTGACCGTCACTGATTTCTTTTGAAGGAAGCACCCTGGAAAGCATGGTCTGAAATCAAGGCTCAGGTTCCTTCTCTTCCCGGATATGGGCGCACAACCGTCCCCGTTTTTAGGTGTCAAAACCAAGGGTAAGGCTGGAAGGGCGGGAGCTGGCCCTTTTGCGGGTTGTTTGGGGAACTTTTCGCTTTTTTGGCCCTCCAAGGACCCACAGATTCTGCTGAGGAGGCTTTTTTTCATGGATCTTCGGGTTCTGGGGAGGAGGGGGGATCTTCCTACTTCGATTCCAGGAGGAGCAGGATCCGGCGGCGGATCCGGTCGGCCGATTCGTAGTCCTTCGAGGGTTTCGTCGGGGAAAGGAAGTTTTTGAGGGGGTTCCAGTGGAAGACAGGCTTCGGTCCTACGGGAAGGACCAGGCGGCGGGCCTCTTCCAGGAGGGCCCGGGCCTTCCGGCGGAAGACGGGGTCCCTGGAGGCCCGGAGCTTGTCTTCCAGGAGGCGCAGATATTCGTAGTCCTCCAGGCCCTCGCGGATCGCTTCGAAGTGTTTTCCGTCCACCACCCGGTCCGCCTCGAGGTAGACAGGGGAGTAGATGTTCCGGGGAGCGCGGTACACGTTCCAGGGGGACCTGGAGGCGTCGGCGTAGGCCCAGAATCCCGATCCCACGGCGCCGTATTTCCAGCAATACCAGGCCTGGAGGCGGTTGTAGGCGTAGGGACACAACTCCCGGATCGGGCCGGAGCACTGGTAGAACCAGAGTCTTCGTTTTCCTCCCCGGACCAGGTCCAGGTAGAAGCGCCGGCTCTCCCGGCTCCCGGAAAGGAAGATTCTCAGGTTGGGGCAAAGGACGTCGCAGGCCTCGAACATCTCCCGCAGGCCTTCTTTCTCGGGCCTTTCGCGGGTGGGATCCTCCCAGACCACCAACGAGGGGGAGGCCCGGTGAAGGGCCCTGGCCCAGGCCAGGATGATCGCCTCCTTCTTCTTGTCGCGGGGTTCGTCCAGGACCAGAAAGGCCAGGCGGGAGGGATCGATTCGGCGCAGGGCAAGGTGCTCGAGGAGGGCCCGGGCCCAGGCGGCCACGCGCTTTGTGAAGCGGGGGTGTCCGGGAGGGAAGCCTCCGAAGGAGCCCTTGCCCACGGAGAGGAAGACGCAGTAATGGCGGGCCTCGGGCCAGCGTGCGGCCCAGCGGTCGAAGTTGGAGAAGTCCAGGCGCGCTTTGAGCCGGTCCTTGCCGTCGAAGGCGGAAGGGGGCGGCCAGGGAAGGACCTTGCGGTGGGCCCAAGGGGAGTCCACGAAGTGGGCCTTCATGTCGGCGATGGCGGCGGAGCGGTTACGAGGGGTGATGTCGTAGGAAGGAGGGTCGTCAGTGTAGTCCCAGAGCCCCAGGGAAAGCCGGGGCCTGGCGGAAAAACGAAGGGGTGAGACGCGCACTTCCAGCGGGATGGAGAGGCTTTCCGGCCCGGATTCCACCTGCACCGTTCCCTTGTAATCGCCCGGCGGGACCCGCTCGGGATGGAAGGTAAACCAGACCTGCCTGGTCAGCCCGGCCGGGACGGTCACGGTCCAGCCCTTGGGGCCGCGGGGCGCGGAGGGAAGGGGATCCGCCACTGGATTGCGAGAGGCAGTATCTATGAAGAGGACTTGGCTCGCCCCGATCCAGGCCGGGGCCGGTCCTCCCGGTAATCCACGGATGGAAAGGCGCGCCTTCAGGGGTTTGTCGCAGGGGTTGGTGAGGTTCAATGTTTCCGCCCGGTATTCGCCCCGCATCAGGAAGACTTTCAGCCGGGGGAGGGGCCCTTTGGGCGGAAGAGCCAGGTAATCCAGGGGGGCGTAACGGTTCGTGTGCCAGGCGGTGAGTTTCGTCACGCCCCGGGCCCGGAGCACTGGGGCGTGGAGGGCCAGGATCCGCGCGTGGAGGGCGGTGGAGGGAACGAGGGACCGGAAGTCATGGGGAACCTCCGCGGCGTCTCCGGGGACGCGTCGCTCCAGGCGGGCGGCGCGGGAGCGGATCTCATGTTGGGTTTGGGCATCCGCTTCTTCCGCGGCGGAGAGGATTCTCTTCAGGTCCGCCTTCAGGCGGTTCTCGTAGGCCCGGGAGACCTTGCGCCGGAGGACCCAGGCCATTACGTCCTTGACGCGGGGGCCCTCGGCCCCCGCATGAGCGGATTTCCTCCCCCGGTAGACTTCGATCTCGTCGCAGAAGACGAAGGCCCCCCTGGGAACTACGGCGACCAGGACATAGCGGCCCCGGCCTCGGATCTTCATACTCTTGTAGGTATGGACTTGGTAGGGGTGGTCCGGGGGCGCCTTTTCTCCGGTGTTGCTCGAGGCGGCCAGGTCGCCCAGGTAGTTCCAGGTCTTTCCGCCGGAGCCGGCGAAGACGAAGATCGCCTCGGGGGGAAGGACCCCGGCTGTGCCGAAGGCGGTGCGGAAGGAGATCCCGCCGATCGTCTCCTCCCGTCCGAGATCGAGGGTGATGAGCACCGGGTTGGCCCGGACCCATCCGACAGTCTCCTTCTGGGTCCAGAAATACCCCTTGGAGAGGACCCCGTCGGTCAATTGCGCGGCGTCTCCCGGGTCTGTGCAGTGGGAGTAGTTGGGGCGGGGTCGCATGCGATAGGGCTTGCCAAGGGCCAGGTTCACGGGCGGGCCCGCCGGGGCGGAGGCCAGGAGGGAGGCAAGAAGGAGAGGA
>JALUZX010000217.1 GCA_027011425.1 Planctomycetota bacterium | reverse complement strand
GGAGGTCACGAGGGGAAAAGGGTGGCTTCCCCGGGGGGAGAACCCGTCTCTCCCAGGTGTCTCTTTCCTGCGGGGGTGAGGATCCTTCCCTTTGGAGTCTTCTCCAGGAATCCCAGGCGGATCAGGAAGGGCTCGTAGACCTCTTCGATCGTGTCCTCCGCCTCGGCTACGGCGGCGGCGATGGTCTTGAGTCCCAGGGGCCTGCCCTGGGCACGGGCGAGGACCCGGAGGATCCGGCGGTCCATCTCCTCCAGGCCCCTGGCATCGATGCCGAGCCGCTCCAGGGTGCGGGCCGCCACGTCCCTGTCGATGGAACCCCGGCCGTTCACCTGGGCCTCGTCCCGGGCCCGGCGGAGGAAACGCAGGGCCACCCGGGGAATGCCCCGGCTCCGCTGGGCCAGGATCCGCGCCCCCTCTTCCTCGAGGGGAACCGAGAGGATCCCCGCGGCCCGCTGGAGGATTCGCACCAGGTCCTCCGGGGGATAGGGATCGAGACGCTCCAGGATCCCGAATCTCCCCCGGAAGGGGCCGGACAGGAGGCCTTCCCTGGTGGTGGCCGCCACAAGCGTGAACGGTTGGAGGGCTACGTGGACCATCCGCGCCGCCGGGCCCTGGTCGATGGTGACGTCGATGGCGTGGTCCTCCATGGCCGAATAGAGGTATTCCTCCACCGAGCGGGGAAGGCGGTGCACTTCGTCCAGGAAGAGCACGTCCCCCCGTTCCAGGCGGGTCAGGATCCCCACCAGGTCGCGGGGCCGTTCCATGGCCGGGCCCGAGGTGGAGATGAAGTGGGCTCCCATCTCGGCGGCCAGGATCTGGGCCAGGGTGGTCTTGCCCAATCCCGGAGGGCCGCAAAGCAAGACGTGGTCCAAAGGCTCCCCCCGGGCCTTGCAGGCCGAGAGGGCAAGCCCCAGGTTTTCCACGACCTTCTTCTGCCCGATGAAATCGGCCAGGCTCTCAGGCCGAAGACTCCGGGCCAGGTCCTGGTCTTCCTCCAGACGCTCCGTCCAGTAGCTCATCCACTTCCTCGCCGGCCGTGTCCGGAAGGTGGGGCGTTTCGGGGAAGAGCCCGAGGCACGACCAGAAAGGGGACCTTCCGGACTTTTTCTTGAGATGAGAAGAAACCTAACACCCCGGGAGGGAAGGGATCAATCCGTGGTCTCCGTGTGGAGGTAATCTTCTTTCATAGAAAGGAAGGAGAAAGGCCGGCCCGGAGAAGTGGGGGGGAAGGGAGCCTGATCAGAAATGAGCCTGTTTCGCCTTGAGGCACCGGCCCGCGTGCGGAAGCGCACGGGAGGTGGAGGGGAACGCACAGGAAGGGGTTTTCCCCGGGAGAATGAGGGCTTGCGCCCGGGCTCGGGTGCCGGGGGAAGAAAGGTCCGGCCCGGGGCGGTACACCCCGGCGCCGGGGGGAGAAACTGCTTTTCTTTTGGCTCTATTCAAGGGGAAGAGGCTAGGATGGTGCTCTTCCTCACCCGGGGACTCTCCCACGAAGGGAGGGTCCTCCGGGGGCAGGCAGGTGGCATGAAGGTTGCATACCTCCTCGGTCGGGATGTATGGGTATGTGGCGAAGCAAGAAACAGGCACGTGGAGGTCTGGCTGTGATGAAAAGAATCTGTTCCTGGTTCCTTGCGGCGGGGATGGTCTTCCTGGGCGCCGCCACCTGGGGGTGCAGCGGAGGACAGGCGGGGAGTTCCACCGACAGGGGGCCTTTCAAGGTGACCTTGATCACCAACGGGTTTTCCCCTCAGCTCTACCCCTACCGGATCAAGGTGGCGGACAAGAACGGGAACCCCACGGACAGGACGGTGAACATCACCTCCCTGGACGTGCTGAAGAACAATATATCCGCCAACAACGACGTATTGCCCGTGGGGACCTGGCCGGACACGGCTCAGCTTCCCAACGGATCCGCAGGGAACCAATACCTCCAGATCAAGTTCAACAACCCCATCGACAAGGACTCGGTGATGTCGAACCTCCTGGCAAACCTGAGTTCCAACTCGGGGTTGACCGGGAACCTCCAGGTCCTCCAGTACGAATACAACTCGGCGGCGGAGAAATCCGGAATGGTCAAGGGGAGGGCCTTCATCGGCGGCGGGTCCTACTTTTCCACGGGCACGACCCAGCTGACCTGGTACCAGTGCTTCGTCAAGGTCGATGACGACCATGTGGCGGTGAATCCCGATCTTCCCTCCGCCATCAGGGACCAACTCACCGACGGCACGAATATCTATTTCCCCACGGGCTTCAGCAACGCCGCGGACCTGATCGATCCCACGTCCTTCGTCTTCATCCCGGACCAGGACGGGGACCTCTCCACCCTGGAGACCTTCCCCAAGGCTTCCGCCGGCTACCTGATCCGGATCGTGCTCAGCAAGAGCGTGATCGACGTCAACGGCAAGTCCCTCTCCTCCACGGTCTGCGTGGCCACCACGGCGGGGGCGGATACGGTGGAGCCCGAGATCATCGGCTACAAGCGGAGCCAGAACGGCCTGGGCGGCCTGGAGATTCACCCCGGCAACGGGGAGACCGGAGTGGATCCCGATACCACCATCACGGTGAGCTTCAACAAGCCCGTCCAGCCGAGGGACGTGGGGGAATTCGTTTCGGAGACCAACCTCACCCCCGCCTTCCGGGGCCTTACGATCCAGTACAAGATCCAGGGGAACGTATACAAGACCCTTTACTGGGCCGAGCCTGTCACCCCGGGGGATTTCTGTAATTTCAAGGTCGTCCCGGCCTATACCTTGCCGGGGAACCATGAGATCAGCGTCAAGGTGGAGAAGACCATCCGCGGCCTGAACCTCCTCAACCCCGCGGCCGGCCTGACCACGAAGTTCACCACCGGGGAAGGGCCGGGCCTGGTGAACGCCCCCGTGGCTCCCGAGGCCATCTACGTGGGGATGAGGGGGAGCAACCCGGGCGTGGCCGTGATCGACCTCAACGGGTTCGGCCAGGGCACGGGCGACCTTTCGGTCTCCAACTTCAAGAACAACCCCAACGTGGGCGCCCCGGGCGTGACCCCGCCTCTTGCGCCGGGAACTTCCAACCTGGACGCGGGCAGCGAGGGGGCCCTGACCCTCACCAAGGATTCCACGGGGACCAATTACAGGCTGGTTAAGCCTCCTGTCGTGGGCCAGGTGGGGGACATGGCCATCGGCCAGCCCCTGGACAAGGTCTACAACGACGAAAACGTCAATCCCTTCGCCACCCGGATCAACCAGGTGAACCCGGCCACGGCCACGGGGACCGGGGCCTTCGGCAACTCCATCCAGGTGGCGCC
>JALUZX010000216.1 GCA_027011425.1 Planctomycetota bacterium | reverse complement strand
CAGAGCGTAGCGACGCCCCGAACGTCGTGCCCACCCTCATCCCGTGAAGAGCACGCCGGAGGGGCAGAGCGTAGCGACGCCCCGAACGTCGTGCCCACCCTCATCCCGTGA
This sequence comes from Planctomycetota bacterium, assembly GCA_027011425.1. Lineage (GTDB taxonomy): Bacteria > Planctomycetota > UBA1135 > UBA1135 > JALUZX01 > JALUZX01. The sequence goes on along the minus strand of JALUZX010000216.1, from coordinate 3,195 downwards.
AGAGCACGCCGGAGGGGCGGATCGTAGCGACGCCCCGAACGTCGTGCCCACCCTCATCCCGTGAAGAGCACGCCGGAGGGGCGGATCGTAGCGACGCCCCGAACGTCGTGCAGGGAAGATCCTGGAGCTCGGGGATCCTTCCTTGAGTTCAGGGATCCCTCTTCGTCCGACGTTCGCCAGGGTCGCCTCCGGCGACCCTGGCTCCGGCGGACCCTTCACGGAAAAAAATGAATGCTAAAGCGACCCTGGCTCCGGCGGACCCTTCACGGAAAAAAATGAATGCTAAAGCGACCCTGGCTCCGGCGGACCCTTCACGAATAAAAGGAAAAGGCGACGCCGGAGGCGTCGCCTTTTCCATCAGGCCCTAAAGGCGCAACGTAGATCAGAGGGTGAACTGAACGATCATGCCCGAATTGAAGCGCCTGTAGCCTGTAGGGGAGGTGAAGGCCGTAGTGCCTGACCTGTAAACGAAGCCCATGCCCAGAGTCTTGCCCGATGTGGAGGCCCACAGGGGAAGCTGGACAACCCTTCCGTTGGTCCCGTAGAGGTTCTTGTAGCCCGAATCAAAGGCGAAGAACTGGCCGTAGAGCTTGGTGCCCAGATAGGCCGGCTGGTTGGGGATCCTAAAGAAGGGATTGGAGGAGGAAACATAAGTGTAGCCGTAGTAATTGAGGTTGTAAGGCCCGGACACGGAGATGATCTTTCCCGGGTGGACGTAGAGCTTGGCCAAAGGCCCGATGGGGAGCCCTCCGCCCGGGGTCTTGTCCAGGCCGATCACGGCGAAAGCCTTTCCGAAGGCGGGACCGTAGTAGCAGGAACCGTAGACACTGTGCCCGGTGGAGGGGATCAGCCGGTCATAGATGTAGCAGTAAAACTTGTACCTGGGGTTCCCGGCGCTACTCCCCTGGCCGTAATCCATGTAGGCCGTGCTGTAGGTGGAGAAGTAGGCTCCGTCGAGATACATATAAGGATTGCCCTTGGCGTAGAGGTCGTTGTCGTGGACTTTGACTTCCCAGCAAAGGCTCTTGCCCGCCGCCAGGGTGAAGGTCTTTCCCGTATCGAAGAAGAGATTATAGATGAATGGGTTGGGGAAGGTCCCGTAAGTCAGCTTGGGAGGGAAATTGACCTTCTTCCTGGAGATGACCACCGTGGCGTCCTTGCCGATGTTGTTGGCGAAGGTGGAAGAAACGCTGGCCCCCGTGGTCTGGGCCGTGGAAAGGGTGAGTTCCAGGTCTACCTGGAAAGGCAGGTGGTAATAGTAGTTTAGGCCGGAGTACCACCGGAAGGCCATGCCCTTGATCGTGGCGGCCTTGGAGAGGTTCAAGTCGTTGACCTCGATGAACCGGACCTGCCGGTAGTTTTTGGTCCTAGAGGGGCGGAAGAGGTAGCTGCTGCTCGAGTTCCCCGCGTGATCCTTGAAAATAGGGGGAAAGACCATGGTGGTCTGGGCCGCGGCCCCTCCCGCCAGGAGGGCGAGAACCAGGACTGAAGGAAAGCGTCTCATTTTTTCTGACTCCTTTTCGAACCACAAAAAAACCGCGAAACTTGGAGGAGAACAACCCAGAGTATGCCTGACCCCCGAAAGAGGCGGTCTGGAACAGGGCCCGCCGGCAGAAGAAGGGTCCTAAGGTAACCTACACTAGACGGGAAGCACGGGACAGCGGTTCCCTTGGAATTTCCTGTGAATTTTCTTTCCTGTCCGGGTTCGGTTCCCTGCTCCCACCGGAAAAGATGCAGCACGGAGCAGGGCCGGAAGGGGAACCCCCTCCCAAACATCTTTGGAAACAAGAATTTGCCAACGTCCGGTCTTTCCCGCCCCTGGAAATGAACGCCCTCCGCCTACAACGGGCGCGCCATGTAGGTCCCCTCCAGGGTGTATCCAAGCGAAGCATACCAGCCCCGCGTCCCCACGGCGGCGATGACCGAAACTTTCCCGTATCTTCCTTTCTTCGCGATCTCCTCGGCCTTTGCCATGAGCCGCCGGCCCAGCCCCTTGTGCTGGGCGGCCTTCGCCCCGCGCTCCCCGATGGGCAGGGCCTGGCCGTAAACGTGGACCTCCCTCACCAGGGCCGCCCCCCGGATCTCCTCCAACCCCGGGTCCTCTCCCACCTGGGAGGGAAGGAGAAGCCTCAGGAAACCCGCCACCCTTCCCTCCCGGTTCCGGAAGGAAAGAAAATGTTCCTCCCCGGCCCGGGAGGAATAGACCGTGTCATTCAATAGGAGGGGCCCAGGCCCCGGGCCCCCGGCCCCGACCTCCAGGCACCTGAGGCACCGGCAGGACTTTCCCCACCGGGCGAGCCGCTCCTGGGCCAGGCGCCGGAGGTTGGCCTTCTTGCATCCCGCCAGGATGGCCGGCGCAGGGATGTCCCGGAAGACCCGGTTGATCCGGCAGTAGCTCGGGACCTGGAGCTTGCACCGGGCCACGAGATCCACCAGCTCCTCCTCGGGGTAAGGCGCCCACTCTCCCCTCTCCCAGAGCCCCTTCAGGTCCGCCGTCTCCACCAGGGTGCAGGGATAGATTTTTAGTTCGTCCGGCCTGAGGGCCGGGTCGGAAAAGAGCCTTCCCAAGTCTTCCAGGTCCCGGGCGGGGTCCGAGCCGGGCAGGTTGGGCATCCAGTGGAGCACGACCTTGAAGGCCGCCCGCTTGAGGAGAGTCACGGCCCGCCGGATTTGCTCCACACTGTAACCGACGCGGTTCCTCTCGAGAATCCGGTCTTCCAGGGACTGGGCCCCGACCTGGACCTTGGTGACCCCCTCCCGGCGCAGGCGGGCGATCTCAGCGGGAGTCACCGTGTCGGGCCGGGTCTCCACCACCAGCCCCACCTCCCTGTGGGGAGCGACTTCGTTGACCTTCTGGGCCTCCTCCAGGAAGGGGGATTCCTTCCCGTTCATGGCATCCAGGCAGCGCCGCAGAAATTCCTCCCTGTAGGATACGGGGTAGGCGGACCAGGTCCCACCCAGAACCAGGAGTTCCACCTTGTCCGTAGGGTGGCCGTTGCGGGAGAGAGTCCGGATGCGGTCCCGGACCTGGAGGTAGGGATCGAAATCCAGCCGGAGGGCGCGCATGGCGCCGGGCTCGCCCGAGAGGTAGCTCTTGGGGAGGCCCGGCTCGCTAGGACAGAACAGGCACCGCCCCGGGCAGGGGTGGGGCGCCGTGAGGACCGCCACGGGGGCCACGCCCGAGAGGGTGCGGAC
>JALUZX010000215.1 GCA_027011425.1 Planctomycetota bacterium | reverse complement strand
GATCCGCTCCCCCGCCAGGGCCCTCTGGAGGAGGGTTCCGAGCTGGTGGAAATGAGAGGTCCCCGCCACCAGGGAGACCCGGGGATACCGGTCCAGGAAGGATGCCCCGTGTTCCTGGGCCATGCATCCCAGGATGCCGAGAACCATGCCGGGGCGCTTCTCCTGGAGGGGGTAGAGGGCGGCCAGCCGGGAGACCACCCTCTCCTCGGCGTGGGCCCGCACCGCGCAGGTGTTGAAGAGCACCGCGTCCGCTTCGGCCGGGTCCTGCACGAGCTGGAACCCTTCGCGCAACAAGCCGGCCTCGGCGATCTCCGAGTCCAGCTTGTTCATCTGGCAACCGAAGGTGACGAGGGCGACCTTGGGCCTGTTCAAGTTCTTCTCGCTTCCGGCCCAGGAAAAGGCCCGCCTGGGGGCCTTTACCCCCGGAAGCGCTCCCGCGTGACCACCACCCAGCGGGGGATGAGTTTCTTCACCGGGTTGCGGTAGACTTCATACTCGTCCCCCCTGCGGAGGAAAGGAATGACGTATTCCCGGATCTCCTTGTAGACCTTCAAGCCGTCCCTGTAGATGTAGGCCGAGAGCCCCTGGATGTGGATGTCGATCCTGTCGGCCAGCCTGTCCAGGTCGCCGAAGATGATCACGGCGTCCACGCTCTTCCCGTCGTCCAGGTTGCCCCTCAACGAAATCAGGTTGGCCAGCTTCTTCCCTTCCTTCTTCTCGATGGCCCGGCGCACCATGGGGCGGAAGACGGCGCGGGAGATCTTCTTGGTGTCCGTCTCGGCCCGGGCGAGCAGGTTGAGGGGACGGGCCGCCCCGGTGTCGTTCTTGATGGTGACCACAACGTACCACCAGGTGTGCCAGGAGTCGTAGCCCGTCTTGAGGGAGATGGGCTTGAGCTTCCCCGACGTCACGTCCAGGGACCAGCGTTCCTGGGCGCCGGCGAAGGGAGAAAGGAAGAGGGCGAAGAGAACGGATAAGACCAGGGTCTTCTTCATGAGGCTCCCGTCCATGGCTGGAAGACGTTTTTGGGAAATCAAAGGTATCAATCCACCTTGAGCTTGGTCAGATCACACTTCTTGGTCTTGATGGGCGATTCGGGCCCCACCTCCACAGTGTCCGCCTCGGGGTCGATCAAGCCCTTGTCCTTCCAATCCTGGTAGAGGAATTGCTGGACCATCCCCCCCCCGAAGAGGACGTTCATGGAACCGGGATGGTTGGAGCTTCCCTCGTTGTCGTCCGAGGCGATGGGCTCCCGGTTGGAGTTCCGGATCCGCGGGTAATTCTTGATGTCCCTGCCGGCGTAACTGGTGTCCTCGCTGGTCACCTGGTCCAGGGGCGGGGGCCACTCGTCGGCGGCCAGGGCCTTCTGGTAGCCCTGGGAATCACTCCGCACGGAAGGGCAGAAGTAATAGCCGATCTCCGTCTGGGTCCCCTCCCAGATGTCTGGGTCCTTGGTCGGGGCCAGGAGGAACCTGACGCCTCCTTCCCGGGGCCAGCCGTGGTGGTTCTGCTTGTATTGGTGGAGCATCTCGTAGATACGTCTCAAGTTTGTCTTGCAGGCGAAGTTGTACCCCGACTCCTGGCCCGAGAAGATCCGTGGAAGGAGCACGGCCATCAGGATCCCCAGAATGGAGATCACCACCAGGAGTTCCACCAGGGTGAAGCCTTTGGAGCGTTTCAATTTCCACCTCGCCGCCGGGACCAGACCAAGGGAACGAAACATCTTAGTCGTCCCGGACCCCCGAGGCAACCGATGCCCCGGGGGCCCACCACCCCGGGTTAGACCAGTTTCTTCAGGGCCTCCACCTTGTTCAGCTCCTCCCAGGGGAACCCTTCCCGCCCGAAGTGGCCGAAGGCGGCGGTCTTCTTGAAGATGGGCTTCTTCAAGCCCAGCTCCTGGATGATCGCCCCGGGCCGGAGATCGAAGACCTCCCGGACGGCCGCCACGAGCTTCTCGAAGGGCACCTTGCCCGTGCCGAAGGTCTCGGCCCAGATGGAGACGGGTTCGGCCTTGCCGATGGCGTAGGAGAGCTGGATCTCGCAACGGTCGGCCAGGCCGGCGGCCACCACGTTCTTGGCCACCCACCGGGCCGCGTAGGCGGCGGAACGATCCACCTTGGTCGGGTCCTTCCCCGAGAAGGCCCCGCCGCCGTGGCGGCCCATCCCGCCGTAGGTGTCCACGATGATCTTCCTTCCCGTGAGCCCGCAGTCCCCGTGGGGACCGCCGATCACGAACCGCCCCGTGGGGTTCACCAGGTACTTGGTCTCCCCGTCCAGGAATTCCGCCGGGATCACGTCCTGGACGATCTTCTCCCGCACGTCCTTCTCGATCTGCTCGTGGGTGACCTTCTTCCCCTCCCAGGAGTCCAGGTGCTGGCCCGAGAAGACCACCGTGTCCACCCGCTTGGGCATCCAGTTCTTGTCGTATTCCACCGTGACCTGGCACTTGGCGTCGGGACCGAAGTAGGGGATCGTCCCGCTCTCGCGCACGGCTTTGTGCTTTTCCATCAACCTGTGGGCGTAGTAGATGGGGAAAGGCATGTAGGCCGGGGTCTCCTTGCAGGCGTAGCCGAACATCATCCCCTGGTCCCCGGCGCCCTGGTCCTGGAAGAGGCCTTCCCCTTCGTTCACGCCCTGGGCGATGTCCGGGCTCTGCTTGTCCAGGGCCACCAGGACCCCGCAGGCCTTGTAGTCCATGCCGTAGTCTTCACGGGTATATCCGATCTCCTCCAGGGTGTTCCGGACCAGGCTCTGGAAGTCCAGGCCTGCCTTGGTGGTGATCTCTCCGGCCAGCACGACGAGCCCCGTGGTCACCAGGGCCTCGCAGGCCACGCGGGAATCGGGGTCCCCGGCCAGGCAGGCGTCCAGGACCGCGTCGGAGACCTGGTCCGCCACCTTGTCGGGATGCCCGCAGCTCACCGACTCCGATGAAAACAGTCTTCTTTCTTGGGCCATGTTCCGTCCTCGATTCTTGCTCCCTCTCTCCCCGAGCAGAAAGCTTTCACTCACGTACACTCCCCGTCCTCCACCCCATCCTCTTGGGGGGGATGGAGAGTTGGAGAGGGAGTATCCTAGGAGATTGCCCGGCCCCGATCCAAGGGGGCCCCGGGAATCGAGGCCTTTCCGGAGAAAGATTCCCGCCTGAAAGGGAGCCACCCCCCCTTCTCCAGTTCCTCCAAGGTCCGGCGGGCCGCTCCCCGGCGGCCCAGGATGACCTTCCGGGCCCGGGTCCCCAGCTCTTTCCTGGCCTCAGGGTGGCAGACGAAGCGCTCCAGTTCCCGGAGCAGGTCCTCCTCCCCCTCCACCTGGACC
>JALUZX010000214.1 GCA_027011425.1 Planctomycetota bacterium | reverse complement strand
CCCCCTGGCCAACCTCGTCCGCAAAGGCCGGACCCGCCTGGCGGTCTTGCTCGCGGCGGCCTCTCTCCTTCCCCACACGGTCCGCCTGGCTTTTCCCAGGCGGTCCAGCCTCGCTCCCCTGGCCGTCCTGGGACCACGCCTGGCCGACGCGCTCAAGAACACCCCAAAGCCCAAAACCACCGAAACCCTTCCCCCATGGGCCCGCGCCGGCCTGGTCTCGGATCTTCCCAGGCTCTACCTCTTCGCCTCCCTCCGCCCGCCGCCGCCTCGGTCCATTCCAGGCTCACTCCTTCTCCAGGCGGCCCGCTCCCCAAGGGCGCGGTTCGCGGCGAGCCTGAAAAAACGCAGGAAACTCCCCGCGGAAGTTCTGAAAGGACTCGGCTTCCATCCCGCCAGGTTCGGGCCGGCTCTTGATCCCGTTCTCCAGCGGGGGGGATTCGCCGTCTGGGCCCGGTAGCGCCCCCGGACCTTTTTCTTTCTCACTCCAAGGACTTGTGGGAAACTGGGGGTCTACTCGGCCCCCGACCTTCCAGGAGTTAGATTCCCATGAAAAAAAGGCCTCTCTTCTTCCTTCTCCTTCTCCTGGCGCCCGCCCTTCCCGGCCAGCGGAAGGCGCCGCCCATGGTGGACCCCGCCCTGGACCGGCCGGACCAGCCCTTCTGCTACTTCAGCAGGCCCACGGACCAGCTCGGGGTCATGGACGGGCGCGACGGGTTCCAGCTCACCTGCGAGGGGTATCTCTACACCCGCAAATCCGAACTCCTCTTCATGGCCGGCCCCGGCCTGGCGCCGGTCCACCAGAGGATCCGGACCCGCCTGGAGGGAAGGATCCCGGTGGATTCCTACTCCGTGACCAAAGACGGGGTCCGCTACGAATGGACCATGTTCGCCCAGACCCCCGACCTGAACCCCCTGAGCCCCCTCTATGCCTTTGTCCGGATCCGCGCCGTGAACCCCGGCGCCACGCCCGCCCGGGCCGTCTTCGGCGCCGCCGTGCGCTACAAGGGGCGCACCGCCCGGTCCCGGTCCGACAGGAGGCATCCCTTCCGCTTCACCTCCCGTTACGAAGTCGAAGACGGCATGGTGATCCGGGACGGGATGGCGATCCTCTTTTTGCCCGACGAGCCCGCCCCGGAGATCCGGGCCACCCTGGACGCCCCCTACCGGGGCCCCTTCAAGGGTTCCGACCTGGACGTGCTCTCCGACACCCCCGTCTGCCCGGCGATCTGGAAGTGGAACCTGGCCCCCGGCGAGATCCGGACGGTGGACCTGGTCCTTCCCTTCTACCTTGTCCCCGCCGAAAAAGCCCGTAAGACCCGCGCCCGCCTGATCGGGGCCTTCGACCGGTACCTGCGCGCCACGGTCGACGCCTGGCACTCCCTCTTCGAGCGGGCCGTAGATGTGCGGATCCCCGAGGCCAAAGCACACCAGACCTTCTGGAACTCGCTGGCCAACATGGCCATCGCCAGAGACGAGGTGAAGCCAGGAGTCTACATCCAGAACGTGAACGAGGAGCAATACAACCATTTCTGGCCCAGGGATTCGAGCTACTTCATGATGGCCTGGTGGTACCTGGGTCTTCCCGAGGAAGGCCGCCGGGTGGTGGACAACTACTTCCGGATCGCCAAGCGTGACGGGACCTTCCGGGCCGACCCCGAAAACATCTCTCCCTTCGCCGTGGCCCGCTGGTTCCGGCTCACAGGGGACCTGGATTACGCGAAAAAGGCATTCCCCCTCCTCTGGAAAAACTTCCTCTGGCTCAAGGCCGCCCGGGCCAGGGACCCGCTGGGGCTCATGCCCCCCAAGGGCCCTTACGACAACGAGGCCATCAACGGCCACTACACGGGCCACAACTTCTACAACATCTGCGCCCTCCGCGAGGCCGCAGCCATGGCCCGGGCCCTGGGAAAGGACAAGGAAGCCGGGGAGATCCTGGCCGAATACGAGGACTTCAGGGACAACTTCCTCACCCGGCTCAAGCCCCTGGTGGACAAATACGGTTTCATCCCCCCAGGCATGGACACCGGGGCCAAGGGAGCCAACTGGGGCAACCTGGTGGGCTCCTACCCCACGGAAATCCTCCCTCCGGACAGCCCCTGGATCGCGAAGACCGACGACAAGCTCCACAAGGAGATGTTCCGTGAAGGGCTCCTCATCTACAACGGCGGGCGCTGGTGGGCCATTCACCACTACTCCACGATCAAGGTCATCTACTCCGACCTGCTCCGCGGCCGGGACGACCTGGTGGTGAAGGACCTCTACAGCCTCCTGGTCCACACTTCCGGAACCAACGGCGGATTCGAGTTCTGCATCTATCCCTGGAGCAACCGAGACTTCGGGCACAACTTCTCCCCCCACGGGTGGTTCCACAACAAGTTCGCCTCCCTGGTCCGCCTCATGCTGGTGAGGACCTGGGGCAGGACGCTCCACCTCCTCTCGGCCCTTCCCCCGGCCTGGGTGGACCCGGGCAAGCGCCTCACCGCGAAGGGAATGCCCACGATGCTCGGGCAGGTGGACCTGGATCTCCAGGGAACCACCAATGGGGCGGTCCTCGATCTCCGGCTCCCCAAAAAAGGCGAGGGCGGGACGGCCGGTCTCCCAGAGAAGGTCCTCCTCCACATCCCTTGGTACGTAAGGCTCAAGGAGGCCAAGGCCGACGGCCGGACCCTGGAGCCCCGGGGCCGGGTCCTTTCCCTTCCCCTGGACACGCGGCAGGTCGTCTTGACCTTCGACCGGGACCGCTCCCAGTGGATCGATTACAACCGGGCCGTCCAGGCCTGGAAGGCCGAATACGCCAGGCGTTTCCGGGAATGGAAGAAGAAGAACCCCGGCGCCGAGCCCTGGGTCGTCTTTCCGGAAAAGCGTTTCCAGACCCGGGAGGAGCGGGCGAAGCGGGCCAGGCCCCTCAAGGAGAAGCTGGGCGAAGCCCCGGTCCGGGAAGGTCGCCGGGACGGGGCGGCGCGCCCTTCCTCGGGCGGTCCCTGCGCCGGATTGTAGGGGTCGGCGGAGCCGGGGTCGCCTCCGGCGGCCCCGGCGAAAGCCGGCCCCGGGAGTTCCGGAAATTCAAAGTCATCCCTCCTGTAGGGGGGAGGCTCGGACCAGGTTCCTGTAGAAAGCGAGGCGCCTCTCCACTCCCCCGGGAAGGTCGAAAAAAGCGGCCTTCTCCCTGGCTTCCAGGGCCTTCTCTTCCAGGAGGCCCCGATTCCCCATCAGGAGCGCCGCCGCCTCCACCAGGTCCTCCTTCATCCGGCTTGCCGCAAGCACACCGCCCCGCCCGTCCTCCAGGAGGTCCGCCGCCCCCCCCACCGGGGGCG
>JALUZX010000213.1 GCA_027011425.1 Planctomycetota bacterium | reverse complement strand
AGGCCCGCCCACCCTCCTGCGGTTGGGCGGGCCTGGACGGAAGGAGGGGGATCCCCGTGGCCCTGCCTTCCACCGTGGAGGAACACTACTGGGGAAAGATTGGACTCCGCCCCTACGCATCCAACGAATACGAATATTGGTATTCCGATAAGGAGGTGAAGAACGGGAACTACCTGGGCGTGAGCTGGTGGTGGCGGAAGGTCCGTTTCCCCGCCTCCTTCCGGGGGAGGAAGGTGCTCCTCCACTTCCGGGGGGCCCGCCTCCGGGCGGAGGTCTTTCTGGACGGCCGGCTCGTTGGCTACCACCTGGTGGGGGAGACTCCCTTCACCGCGGACCTCACGGGCGCCGCCCGGCCCGGCGAAGAACAGATCCTGGCCGTCCGGATCACGAATCCGGGTGGCCGTATGGAGTGGAACGACACAGCATCCTTCCGCTGGGGGAAATACCTCTTCCCCACAAGCCACGGTTTCGGGGGCCTGGACGGGGGGATCTACGCCGAGGCCCTGCCGCAGGTCTACCTGGAGGACATCTTCTGCATGAACCGTCCCGACCCGCGGGAGGTGACCCTTAGAATCCGGGTGCGTAACCAAACCGGAAAGCCCCTGGAGGCCCGACTCCTGGCCTGGATCCATCCCGAGGGCCTCCCGGGGAAGAAAGAGGCCTCCCGCCGGGTCCCGGCGCGCCTGGCCCCTGGGTCCACCGTCCTGGAAGAGACCTTCCGCCTCCCCCGGGCCCGCCTCTGGAGCCCGGACCATCCCTTTCTCTACAGGGCCTGCGTCCTCTTGCGGCCCGGCGGAAACCTTCCCGCCGACGGGACCACCCGCCGTTTCGGCTTCCGCTGGTTCGAGGCGAGAGGGGTGGGCCGGGACGCCCGGCTCTACCTGAACGGCCGGCAGATCCTCCCCGTCTCGGCCATCTCCTGGGGCTTCTGGGGCCCCAACGGCCTCTGGCCGGACGAGAAAGGAGCCAAAAAGGAAGTCCGGGCCGCCAAGGCCCTGGGGCTCACCATGCTCAACTTCCACCGTTGCATCGGAAGACCGGCGGTGCTCGACGCCCAGGACGAACTTGGGCTCTTGCGCTACGAGGAACCCGGGGCGGGAGAGAGGATCCTCGCGCCCCGGGACCGGAAACACTGGGGCCTCCTCTACGCCCCCTCTCCCAAAGGTCCCGTGGACACCAGCGGCAGGGGCGGAGAACCCAAGTCCTTCGCCGCCCGCTACGAGCTGGCCAAGGTCCTGGCCATGGTCCGCCGCGACAGGAACCACCCCTCCCTCGTCCTCTACTGCCTCCAGAACGAGATCTGGCCGGACCTGCGCAACCCCAGGATCTTCTACACGTTACGCCGGATGCACGAGATCGACCCCACCCGGATCATCCTCCTGAAATCGGGGATCGAGCCGAGAAACCAGGCCTGGGTGGAGCCCTATTCGGACAGGGTCCGCCGCGACGACGGAACGGGTTTTTCCGGCTGGTGGGACAGGCACACCGTGGGAGGGCCCGGCCTCCTCACCGACTCCCTCTACCGGGGACCCCGGCGGATGACCCCATGGACCGAAAACAAGAAGGAGATCGTCATGTGGGGGGAGATGCTGGGCGCCCCCACTCCCGACGACCACCGGGCCGTTCTCTCCTGGTATGCCCGGACCGGAAGGGGGGGCTACGACAGGGCGGACCGCGCCCGGATCCTGGCCGGGTACCGGGGCTTCCTCTCCCGTTGGGGATTCACCCGCGCCTTTCCCTCCCCTTCCGACCTCTTCCGGAGCGCCGGGGACCGGGCCTACGCCTTCTGGGGCAGGGTCGTGGAAAACGGGAGGATCGGGGGCATCACGGACCTGATGGTCCTCTCGGGATGGGAATCCACCGTCATCGACAACCATTCGGGCCTGGTGGACTGCCACAGGAACCTCAAGGGCGACGCCGAACTCCTGCGCCGGTATACCCGGCCCCTCCTCCTTTCCCTGAAGGCCCGGAACCTGGTGGTGGAAAAAGGAGCCCCCCTCCTTTTCGACGCCTACCTGGCGGGCCGCTCCCCGGCCCGGGGAAAGGCCCTCCTCCTGCTTCGCGCCAGGGATCCCAAGGGCCGGATCCTGCGGGAGTGGAGAAAAGAGATCCTCCTTCCCGATCCCCCGGAAAACCGGCTTGCCGCGTCTCTTCTGGCGGAGGGCCTCTCTTTCGCCCCGGACGTTCCCGGGTTCTGGCGGATCGAAGGGGACCTCCGCATGGGGGAGAGGAGCCTCGTGGAGGGCCGGGAAGAGGTCTACTGCATGGCCCGGCGCCTTCCGGGACTTCCCGCCCGGGACCGGGCGGCCCTGATCGACCCGAGGGGGCTCATGGGCCGGGTCCTGGCCGAGGCGGGGCGAAAATACCCGGCCTTCCGAAAAGACATGGGCAAGCTCCGGGTCCTCGCCGCGGCCCCGCCCTCGGGGACGGGGGGCGTCCTGGAGGTCCGCCGCCCCATCGCGGGCACATCCGACGATCCCCTCTACCAGACCGAGGAGAACGCCCCGGCGGGCGAGCTGGTCTACACGTTCACGGGCCTCCCGCCCGGGACATACAGGGTCACCCTGAAATTCGCCGAGATCTGGCACAAGAGAAAGGGCGCGCGGGTCTTCGACGCCGCCGTGAACGGGAAAACCGTTCTCAAGGATTTCGACGTCCTGGCCCAGGCGGGAGGACCCGACAAGGCCGTGGACCGGACCTTCCAGGTCAACGTCGGGAAAGAGGGCAGGCTCGCGGTCACCTTCCCCCGGGCCCGGGCCGACAGGCCCAAGCTGAGCGCCCTCCTTCTCCAGGGCCCCAAGGGTCTGGTCAAGGCCGTCAATTGCGGAGGAAAGCCTTACAAGGACCGGGCAGGCCTGGTCTGGGGGCCGAGACCCAAGCCGGTCTACCTGGACCCGGAGTGGCTCCGCCGGGTCCGGGAGGATGGAACCCTTCTCGTGCTTCTTCCCGACACGGACCAGGCCGCGGCGGGCGCCGCCCGGGAGGCGGCCCGGCTTGGGATCTGGAAATACCACGGCCTGGTCGGCCCCTCCCGGGCCCCCTGGATGGGAGCCTGGTACTTCTCCCGGCCCCATCCCCTCTTCGCGGGCCTCCCCTCGGGAAAGGTCCTCTCCTGGGTCTTCCAGCCGGCGGGACGCAAGAACGGTCTCCTCCTGGAAGGAAATAAAGTCTCCATCCCCCTGGGATACGGAAGGGACCACGATTCCCGCCTCGGGGCGGGCTGCGCCCTGGCGCCCTACGGCAAGGGCCGGATCCTGCTCTTCTGCACGCCCGGCCTCTACTCCGCCCTGGCCGGCCCCGGCCGGGCCTGGCACCCC
>JALUZX010000212.1 GCA_027011425.1 Planctomycetota bacterium | reverse complement strand
GACCCCAGGGGAGGCGGGCGGGCCTCGGGAAGGGAGACGGCCGCCCGGGTCGCCGCCGGCGCCGTAGCGGCCATGGTTCTCCGGGTCCTCTCCCCGGAGACGGCCGTGACGGCCTGCGCCGAGAGGATCGGCCCCCTGGTCCTGGACCCCGGGGAGGCCCAGGCCGCCCTCACCGGGGGAGAGGAGGCGGTCGATTCCTTTCCCGCCCGGTTTCCCTCCAAGAGCAAGTCCCGGGACGTGGAAGCCCTCCTGAAGAAAGCCAAGGCCCAGGGAGAGACCTGGGGCGGGACGGCCCTGGTCCGGATCCAAAGGCCCCCGGCGGGACTCGGCCAGCCGGTCTTCCGCAAACTCAAGGCGGACCTGGCGGCGGCCTTCATGAGCGTCGGCGGCGCCACGGGGGTGGAACTCGGGGCCGGGTTCTCCGCCGCCAAGGCCCGGGGAAGCGAATTCCACGACCCCGCCGCCTCACCCTCTCCCTACGGCGGCATCCGGGGCGGAATCTCCTCGGGCGAGGAGATCCTCTTCCGGGTCGCCTTCAAGCCCCCATCCACCCTGGGGGAAGCCGCCCGGGCCGGACGCCACGATCCCTGCATCGTCCCCAGGGCCGTCCCCGTCCTGGAGGCCATGGCCCGCCTCGTTCTGGCCGACCATGCCCTTCTCGCCCGTGCCGACAGAATATAAGGGAAAAGCCTGAGGCGGTATCCAATGGCGGCTCCCCGCAAAAAAACCACCAGGACAAATTCTACCCCCTCTCATGACCCTGGGACCTGAATACCCATAGAAGGCAATTCACCCTTCTTTTTGGCCCCTTCTATCAGGTATTTCGATATTGAAAAAAGTGCCCATTTCTGGAATAACCACCTTCTTCTCCAGGACCTCTTTCCCATTTTTATCCTTAACTATGATATAATATTCTCCCTCCCCAACGCCGTCAAAAACAAATTTTCCACCCCCCTTCGTCTCTACTGGTCCGAAGGGTTTCAGCAGTCCCTCAGGAAAGAAGGGACCAGGGCAACTTTCCGGGCGAAGAAGGACTGCCATCGAGTCGATCCCCTTTCCATCCCTTCCATGGATTAATCCATGGATTTCCCTCCCGGGAGGGATTTCAAGGACAACCGCCTTTCCCCCGGAAGGGGGAAGGTCTACAACGACCTCCCCAATTCGGTTCCTGCAATTCGCCCTGAATATGTATTTCCCTGGATAAAGGTCTTCAGCGAGAAAAACACCGGACTCCTTGGGAAAACACCTGACCCAATCCGCCTTGAAATAAAAGTAACGGCCGATCTTCTCCGGACAAGGCGCGAAGAAAACAACGATCTCCTTCTTTTTCCAATCGACCCTTTTCCGGGACGGGCCGACCTTCTCCAGCACCTCGACCCTGATTCTCCCTTTTTCCAGGACGGGGGGAAAATTCAAGTCGACCGGCTGGATCGTTCCCTTCACCTGAAGGACCTTGGAAACTTGGAACGGCCCTTTCTCCCACCGCCCGCTTTTGAAGACCGGACGAAGGACGGTGGCGGAAAGCCTGTAGATCCCATCTTCCAAGTTGAACCAGGTCGGCCGCTCGATTCCCATATCCTCTTCACTTGTGATTTTACGCCCGATGAGGTCCAGGTCCTTCCCAACGGCCAAGGCTTCCAGTTCGTACTGAACCACAAAGCCGGTCCAGGGACTCAAAACCTCCCCGTTCCAATACCTGGGTACCAAATAAAGAATCGTCCCGTTCTTCAGGCTTCCCTCTCCAAAAAAGGGAACCCTGACCTTTCCTCCCTCCTTGACCGACACCAAAGGCCCGGCGCGAAAACCAACGTCCCTGAGAACGTCCTTGAAGGAATCGTAAAGCTTTTCAGTTCTGCCCGGGCCGAAATTCCCTTCCAGCAAGGAAATGGGCGAAGGATCTCCCCAGAAGATCCTCCACCTTCCCGGCGCCAAGGGTCCGAGTTCGACCGGTCCTTTCCTTTCTTCCCAGATAACGTCGTGGCTGGGTTCGGCATAGGAAGAAAGAAGTTCCCCCCGGCTCCCTCTCCTGGAAATGGCTTCCTCCACCCGGAGGGCATCCTCGATGGCCTTGTCGGAACCTTTCAGCCTGTAAGCCCGAACCGCACCTGAGATTCCGGAACGGTTTCGGCCCTTTGGAAGGAAGACCTCGATCCAGGTCTTTTGGAAGGCTCTCACCACGAGCCTTTTCTTCCTCAGGTATTCCCTGTATGGCACGACCCTTGGGGCCGGGAGAGCATACCCTTTGGGCAGGTTCCTGATGTAGAAGACAAGCCGCCCGCCGGGGACATCCTTCCGCCACCTTTCCACCTGGATCCTGGGGACCCGGGCCACCCCCCCCTCATCCGAATGGAAACGATTGCCTGCAAGTTCATCCAGGTCGTCATCGTAAGAGAACTCTTCCCTGCCCTCTTCCGCGAATCCCGCGTAGACATCCCAACCCGTGAGAGGTTTGCCCCCCGCCCCCACGACCGTGACATCCAGCCAACCTCCGATTTCCCTTTTCTTCCCTTGGGAAAAAACAGAATTCCCCATCGACAAAAAAAGCCCGAAAGAAAGGAAAGCAAAAACGATAGGATGATTTTTCTTTCCCATGGTTTCTTCTTCTTACTCGACTCCGGGGAATCTCTACTCCTGATCTTACCTCCTTTTTCCCCATTTTTGAGTCCCCCGGTCCCAATGGAGTCTCTGCCTCTGATGGTCTGCCGGAGGCCCTTTCCCACCCCTCCATGCCCCTCCTGGAAACCCCGTGGAATGAGGAGCCTGGTTTTGAGGGAGTCCGTGAAAACTGGGGAATTCCCCAACGAATCTATCCCCCTTTCAAAAGGGAATTGCCTCCTCCAAGTCTTCCCCCAAGAGGGGCCCAAGGGCATACTTTTTCCCACCCAGGCATGGTCCGCCCCGGGCCGTTTCCATCCATCCCCTTCGAGAGGTGACCAGCGTGAATCCCAAGGTTTTACGGCTCCCCCTCCTTCTTCTCCTTCTTCTCCTTCTTCTCTCTCCCCGTCCGGCCGCCCAGGTTGCGGAAGCGACCCGGCAGACCCGATCCACCCGGCCCATCCGGGAACTGGTGGACCGGATCCTTCCCGGCAAGGGGGACCGGTTTCTCCTGGACTTCCTTCCACCCGCTGGGCCGGAGCGGTTCGAGCTGGGGAGCCGGGAGGGGAAGATCCTCCTTCGGGGGACGAGCCCCCTCGCCCTGGCGGCGGGGCTCGGCTGGTATCTCCGCCACGTCGCCCTGGTTCCCGTGTCCTGGACGCCGGGGACGCCCGTCCAGGTCCCCCGGACCCTGCCCCTTCCCCAAAGGCCCGTCCAAAAGACCTGCCGGGTGAAGCACCGCTTCTTCCTCAACTACTGCACCTTCGGCTACACCCTGCCCTTCTGGGGCTGGAAGGAGTGGGAGCGCTTCATCGACTGGCTGGCCCTCAACGGCGTGGACCTCCCCCTGGCGCACACGGGCAACGAGGCGGTCTGGCTCCGGGTCTGGAGGAAGTTCGGCCTCCCCGAGGAGGAAATCCGCGCCTTCTTCACCGGCCCCGCCCAGCTTCCCTGGCACCGGATGGCCAACCTGGACCGCTGGGGCGGCCCCCTCCCCCGGAGCTTCATCCACGGCAAGGAGGCCTTGCAGAAAAAGATCCTGGCCCGGGAGCGGGCCCTGGGCATGAAACCTATCCTTCCCGCCTTCGCCGGCCACGTGCCGCCCGGGCTGAAGCGCCTCTTCCCCAAGGCCAGGATCGCCCCCCTGGCCGTGGGCTGGGCGGGAGTGGCCAAGTGGTGCAAAACCTGGTTCCTGGACCCCAAGTCTCCTCTCTTCCGGAAAATCCAGATTGCTTATTTAAAAGAACAGGAAAGGACCTACGGGACGGACCATTTCTACTCGGCCGACCCTTTCAACGAGATCGTCCCCCCGAGCTGGAAGCCGGAATTTCTCCAGTCCGTCTCCCGGGCCATCTACCAGGGCATGGCCGAGGCCGACCCCGAGGCCCGGTGGGTCCAGATGGGCTGGATCTTCTACAACAACCGCAACTGGACACCGCCCCGGACCAAGGCCATGATCGAGGGAGTTCCGCCGGAGCGGATGATCCTCCTGGACTACGTCTGCGAGCGGGTGGAGTTCTTCCGGCGGATCCAG
Source organism: Planctomycetota bacterium (assembly GCA_027011425.1). Taxonomy (GTDB): domain Bacteria; phylum Planctomycetota; class UBA1135; order UBA1135; family JALUZX01; genus JALUZX01. The sequence continues at coordinate 7,096 of JALUZX010000212.1, read as the reverse complement.
GACTTCTTCGGCGCCCCCTTCGTCTGGTGCTACCTGGGTAACTTCGGGGGGAGCACCACCATGGAAGGCCCCCTGCGAAAGGTGGCGGTCCGGCTGAACGCCCTCTTCCCTTCCGGCGCGCCCTCCAACCTCCGGGGCGTGGGCTCCACCCTGGAAGGGCTTGGAGTCAATCCCCTCCTCCACCAGTTCGTCCTGGAGCGGCCCTGGCGCCAAGGCCCCGTCCCGGCGGAGGAATGGATCCGGGAGTGGGCGCGCCTTCGGGCGGGAGGGCCCGACCCCCGCGCGGAACGGGCCTGGGAGATCCTCCTTGAGACCGCGTACAACGACCGGGGCGTCCCGGGCGAGGAAAAACGCGTATGCCTCCAGACGAAACCTACCACCGGCGGCAGGGGATGGCCCCGGCCCCGGGCGAGGACCCACTACGACAACGCCGTCCTGGCCCGGGCCTTGGAGGAGATGCTCCAGGCCCGCCCCGCCGCCTTCGAGCGGGACGCCTTCCGCTTCGACCTGGTGAACCTGGCCCGCCAGGTCCTGGGAAACTATTCCCTGAACCTCTGCGAGGAGGCGGCCGAGGCCTACGCCGCCGGGAACCTCCCCCTCTTCCGGGGGAAGGTCTCCGCCTTCCGGCGCCTCGCCCTCGACCTGGACCGGCTCCTGGCGACCCGGCCCGAATTCCTTCTTGGGAAATGGATCGCCGACGCCCGCTCCTGGGCCGCCGGTCCGGGGGAGGAGGCCTACTACGAAAAGAACGCCCGCAACATCCTCACCACCTGGGACCGGCGCGGCGCTTCGCTCACCGACTACGCCGGCCGCCTCTGGAACGGGCTCACCAAGGACTACTACCTGGCCCGCTGGGAGGCCCTCTTCCAGCGGATGGAACGCTCCCTGGAGACGGGAGAACCTGTGGACCGGAAAACCTGGGAAGAGGCGCGAAAGGACATCGAGTGGGGATGGGTGACCTCCACAAGGGAGCGCCACCCGGCCGAGCCCTCGGGAGACCCGGTGAAGCTGGTCCGCCTCCTCTGGAAGCGGTACAAAAAAGCCCTCCGGCCCCACGACCCGCCCGTGCCCGCCGGAAGCTGGAAACCCTCCGACCTGGCTCCCGGCAAACCCTCCGTCCTCTCCTGGGACGTGACGCCCTTCTTGAAAAAGGGCGGGGACTACGTCTTCACCTTCTTCTGGGAGAAGGGCGCCCACGCCCTCCAGGTGGACTGGGTCCAACTCACAGAGGACGGAAGAATCGTCGCCCGGGACGTGCACCCCGGCTGGACGGGCCTCGAAACCCGCCGCAACGCCTACCGCCTCCACCTGGACCGGGTCTCTCCGGGGAAGCGTTACATCCTCCGCGCCTCGGTCCACGGCGCCGGCGGCGCCGATTCCGCCGGCCGGCTCTGGTTCGCCCGGGAGTAGACGGAATCCTCCCTCCCCGGGAGAATGCGGGGACGGAGGAAGCGGATCCATGGCGAAGAAGTTTCTTTTTCCCGCCGCCGCGGCGGTTCTCCTCGTCCTGGCCTGGCTGGGCCTCTCCCCGCAAAAACCTTCTCTTCCGGTTTCCCCAAAACCGGCCGAGGTAAAGAAGCCGCCCTCGCAGACCCCGGGGACGACCGCGGGGCAGACCCCGGGAAAGCCTGAAAGTTCCCTTCCGCAAAGAAGTCACCCTCTTTCGCGGCGAGAAATCTCCGCCCGGGACAGGATCCTCTGCCAGGTGGTGGACCGGGCGGGAAGGCCCTTAGCCGGAATCCCCGTCCGGTTGAACCTGACCTGCAAATTGCCTTTCTGGAAAAGAAAATGGTATTCCTTCTTTCGCGCCCGGACCAAGGGCCCCCAGGGAATCGCCCTCTTCTCCCTTCTCTCCTGGAAAAAACGCACGCCCAAGGCGGAGATCGGGGCATGGAAAGCCAAACTCATCCTGGGCCTCCCTCTTGCCCGCCCCGTCACAAAAGACGTCCCCCTGAACCCGCCTCCCGCCGATCCGGTCCGCCTGGTCCTGCCTCCAACGGGCCAGGTGGAGGTCCTGGTCCTGGACCAGGGCCGCCCGGCCGAAGAGCCGGGGATCACCGTCTCCCTCTATAAAACCGCCCCCAAGAATCCGCCCGGTTCCGGCTACAGCATACTGAAAAAACCCCTCCAGGCGGGTAAAGCCTTCTTTCCATACGTGGGCCTTGGATTGCGCCTCAAGGTTCGGGCTTCCCGGAAGAATTCTCCCTTTTATCTCGGCCGTTCCTGGGGCAAGGCGCCTCACCCCTGGGCCAAGGGGCCGGGTCCCACCTTCCCCGGACAGCTCGTCCGCTTCCAGGTAAGCCTTCCGAAAAAGGTCCTCATTTTCCGCGGAAAAGTCCTGGATCCCCAGGGCGCCCCCCTCCGGAAAGCACCTCTCTACGTATCCATAACCATGAAGAAGGGAATCGATACTTCTAGGACCGGTACCAGCTTACGAACCGACGGAAATGGCGGGATGGAATTCTCTTTCGCTCACCCCCTGTCGATGATCGAGAAGGTGATCCTGGAGATCCGCCCTCCCGGAGATTCTCCCACCATGGGAGCGAAGGTAACCCTGATGAGGGATTTTGGACCGGGGATCATCGATCTCGGAGAAATCAGGCTCCGCTGGAAACCTCTTCTCGCCTCGGGCATTGTCCAGGACAACCTGGGCCGGCCCGTGGCGGGATGCGAAGTCGAGGGATCGGGGATCGATATCACCGCCTGGACCAGGACCAACGAAAAAGGAGAGTTCACTTTGAGGGGGGACTCCAAGGCTCCCGGCCTTACTCTCCAGGCCATCCGAAATGGCTGGCTCCAGGCCTTTCCCGTGCGGACCTCGCCGGGGACCCGGGGGAACAAGATCGTCCTCGCGCCGGCGGGAACCATCTCGGGATCCCTTCTCCCGGCCAAAGGCGTCACCCTGGACAAGATCCTGGTCTGCGTGGCCGTGGAGTTACCGCGGGAAAACGCCCCGCTCTGGGACTTTCTCGAGGGACAGAGTTCTTTGCGCGCCTGGCCCGAAAAGGACGGGTCCTATTGGAAAGAAATCTGCGTCCGCCCGAAAAGGGACGGCTCTTTCCGGTTCTCCACGGTGCCGCCGGGGCTCGCAACCCTTAGAATCTGCAAAGACGAGCTGGACACCCCGCTCCGGAAGTGCCTCCCCCTCCTCGAAATAAAAGGGATCCGCGTTCTCCCCGGCAAAGAAACCCGCGACCCCAGGCTCCAGAAGATCCCCCTCCGGCTCAAATAGCAGGTCCGGAGCCCCGGACCCCTGTCCAGGCACGGATCCACCCTTATTCCACCATTTTTCAGCATCCCTCCTGGAACCACCCTCGAGATGGAGCCAGAATCCACGTTTTTGGGCGGGAGTTCCCCTGATCTTTCCAGGAGTTTCAGGCGCATTCGGTTTCCCGTGAGAGGGCTTTTCTCCTCTTTGGCTCTCACTTGGATTCCGGCTCTCTGGGCAGGCGTTACAGAGCCCTTTATTTTTGTTGATTTCCCTCCCGTTTTTTTAGTGGGATGGGTGTGAGGAAGGGTCGGGGACGGATCGAGGCCGGCCGGGGCGGGCGCAATTACAACGTCCACGTCTTGACCTGCCGCCTGGGCGGCCGGGCCGCCTACACATTGACGCTCCAGGTCCCGGATGCCGGGGGAACCTCCCGGCCGGTCCTCACCCTGAAGAACGTCCTTCCCAAGGCACTGGAGGGCAGCCTGCCCTGGTGAAAGACCATCCCTTCCCTCTTCCAAGGAAAGGGAGGCGCCGGCGTTCGGCGCCTACAGCGCTTTTTTGGTGTACATTTTTCTGGCCACCTTGGCCGGGGGCCCGGGGAAGGAATCGGCCGTTTTCTCGGCGTAGGCCCGGGCCTTCGCCAGGAGGTCCTTCTCCAAGGCTCTCGAGCCTTTCTCCCCGGCCAGATTCTTTCCCTCGTAAGGATCCCTCCCGAGGTCGTAGAGCCCCTCCACCTTGCCCTTCGGCCCGAGAACCAGCTTGTGCTCCTTCGTGACCAGGGCCCGCCAGGTCCGCCCCCCCTTCCTTCTCCTCCCTCCACCCACGGCCATCCGGCCCTCGGCATAGACGAACTCCCTCTCCGGGCCTTTTCCGCCCTTCAAAAGGGAAGCCAGGTCCAGCCCTTCCGCCCGGGGCAGAGGCGCGAGCCCGCAAAGCCCGAGCAAAGTCGGGCCGATGTCGATGGTGGAGACCAGGTCCTCCACTTTGAGCCCCGCCGGAACGATCCCCGGGGCCCGGACGATGAGAGGCACGTGAAGGGATTCCTCGTGGGGGTCGTTCTTGAAGAAGAGCCCGTGGGAGCCGAGCATGTCCCCGTGGTCCGAGGTGAAGAGCAGGATGGTGTTCTTCTCCAGACCCAGATTTTTCAGGGCCGCCAGCACCCGCCCCGCCTCGTGGTCCAAGGCCTCGCACAGCCCGAAATACCCGGCGTAGAATGTCTGGAGCCGTTTCGTGCCCCGCAACCGCTCCGGCACGTCCGGCCGGAATTCCAATTTCTTCTTCCCGAAGAACCGCCGGAAACCGGGAGGAGGGTTGTAGGGCGTGTGGGGAGGCCCCCCAGGAGAGGAAGCACAGAAAAGGCTTGTCCTTGTTCTTCTCGATGAAATCCAGGGCCAGGCCGGTCTGGAACGTCGGCTCGAAGCCCTTGGGACGCATGGGCTTTCCCGTGTCGGAAAAAGTGGGAGACTTGTAGTAGAAGTGCCCCCGGTTGAAGCCGAGGAACTTCTCGAAACCCCGCCGCCGCCCCGGAAGCGCCCTTCAAGAAATCACGCCGATCTATTCTTCTGTTTTTCATGCCAGGCACAAAAAAAGGGGACCGGCTCCAGCCTACCGGGAGGTCCGTCCCGGGCAAACGGCTCCGCCCCGGTCTTACACAGACGATACAGGCCTTCCCCTGCCCGTTAGAATGCCTTCATGAACCCAACCGCCCTTCCTTTCGCTTTTCTCTTTTCCTTCCTCCTCCAGGCCCACGGCTTCACCGAGGCCAGGCTGGAACGGGTGGAGCCCTTTCTCCCCCGGACCCGGGCCGTGGAACTACTCCGGGAGTGGAACTTCAAGAACGGACGGGAAGGCTGGAAGGCCCGCCGCGAGTGCCGCCTTTCGGCCCAGGGAGGGCTTCTCCTGGTGGAGACCCTGGGGCCCGACCCCTACCTGGGCGTCCCGGTCCGGTTCGAGAAAGGAAGGTTCCTCCTCCGCCTCCGGATGCTTTGCGCCGGCGTCGCCGGACCGGGCCAGGTCTTCTGGACCACCGCCGGAGAAAGGGTGGAAAGCGAGACCAAGAGCGCCCGCTTCCCCCTCCTGGCCGACGGCAAGTGGCACGACTACGAAGTCCCCTTCACCGCCCGGGGAGACATCCTTTCCCTGCGCCTGGATCCCGGTTCCGGCCGGGGCCTGGTAAAAGTGGAACGGATCTCCCTCTTCCGCGCCGTCCTGGGCCCTCTCGCCATCGAGGCCGTCCGGGCCCGGCCGGGACAAGTGAACTTCCGGGTGAGAAACGTGGGGGAGAAAAAGAGATCTTTCCGCTTCCGGGGAAAAACCTACACCCTCTCCCCGGGAGACACGGTCGCTCTCTCCCTTCCCCTGGGAAAAAGGCGCCTCGTCCGGGCCCTGACCCTGGAAGTCGAGACCGCCGGCTTCCCCTCCCCCAAGAGGACCCTCACCCTCTTCGATCCAAGGGCCGCCAAGGACCTCCTGGAACTTCACATTGGAGACCTCCGCCTCCGGGTCTCCCCGGAGGGCACGGCCGCCCTCATCGAGAAGAAAGGCGTCCTTCTCGGCGCCCTGGCGCCCCTGGTCCTGGCAGGGGATACGATCCCCCGGCTCTCCCTGGAGAAAAGGACCTCCGGCTCCCTTACGTTTACGGGTAATGGCATCCACCTCCGCCTCTTCCTGGAGGGAGAGGACATCGGCCTTTCCATACGCTCCCCCCGCGCCGTGGAAGGTCCCGTGCTCCGCGGCCTGGGCCCTCTGGAAAAAGGGCTCTTCGCAGGCCTGGAATACCTGGGAAAGGGAGAGTCCTCCTCATCGACCAGGGACATCGAGACCAGGGACCACATCCGCTTCGCCCCCGACCCCCTGGACGTCACCATCCCGCTCATGGCCTGCCGCACCGACCGGGGTCTCCTGGCCCTGACCTGGAAGGACATGGCCCTCCAGCCCGTCTTCGCGACACCCGACTTCCTGGACGGGACAGGGGAGCACCGGATGGGCCTCCGGGGGAAGAGGATCGACGCCGCCGTCCTCGCCGCAGACCTCCCCCTGGAGGAGTCCATCCTCTGGGCCGTAAAGAAGATGGGCGGGCTTCCTCCCCCGCCAGAGCCCCCCCGCTCCGGAAAAGAACAATTTTCCCTGTGTCTCCGCGCCCTGGAAGGCCCCCTTCGCGGCCCGGGAGGCTGGGGCCACTGCGCCGAGCCCAGGTGGACCCGGCGGTTCTACGGGGACATGGTCTCTTGTCTCTTCCATCTCACCGGGAAGGTTCCGGAAACGCCCGGTCTTGTGCCCGGAGGGGCCCACGTCCGGGACAATTCGGCCTTCTTTCTCACCGGCAGGGCCGGGCGGTGGCTCCGGGAAACGAAAAGGGAGATCCGCCGGCTTGCGGCCTCACAAAGAAAAGACGGGACCTGGGCCTACCGGGGGCCCTTCAGGAAGGGACACTTCGAGGATACGGCAAGCGGGTATTGCGCCGTCCGGGCCTTCAAGCTCCTGGAGTCCGCGCGGCTCACGGGAGACAGGAAAGCCCGGGAAGCGGGCTTGAGAGCCCTGGAGGGCATGAAGCGCTTCCAGGTTCCCCGGGGCGCCCAGACATGGGAACTCTCCCTCCACACCCCGGACATCCTGGCCTCGGCCTACCTGGTCCGGGCCTACACGCTGGGTTTCGAGCTGGCGGGCAAAAAGGAATACCTGGAGGCGGCCCGGCGCTGGGCGCTCTCCGGGGTCCCCTTCGTCTACCTCTGGAGCCGCTATCCCTGGATGCTCTACTTGACCCCTCCCGTTTACGGGGCGACCCATTACAAGGCCCCTCTCTGGATCGGAAGGCCCGTGCCCTGGTGCGGGGTGGTCTACGCCTGGGCCCTGGCGGGACTGGCCCGCCAGGGCCCAGGCGTAGAC
>JALUZX010000211.1 GCA_027011425.1 Planctomycetota bacterium | reverse complement strand
GACCGCCCCGCCAGGGCCCCGAGGGAAGGGCCTTTCTTCCAGCGGACGGCCAGGGAGAGGGAATCGCCGTAGATCTCGGGGCAATCCAGGAGAGTGAAACCGGGGATGGGACTTCCCTGGGCGTCCTGGACCTCCACCCGGATGCCCCCCGCCGCCGACGTGGAGGCGTTGAGGACCAGTGTCCGGCCCGAAAAGGTGAAGGGCCGGGTCACGGCTTCCCCGCCGGACATGGGGGCGTGTAGGGAGACGAATCCGTCCACCCGGATGGTGTAGCGCCGGATGCCCTGGCTCTTCCCCCGGTAGTAACCTTCATTGACGTAGAGAGAGATCTCCGGCGCCCCGCCCGGAAGATCGGACCTGGTCTCCAGGAGGCCGAGCCAGATGTAGTTGCACCGGTTCCCCCACTTCTCCCGGTTCAGGCCCGGGCGGACGAGAGCCTCCTCCCGGCGGTGGAAGGTCCGCCCGTCGCGGCCGCACATCAAGAGGCCCTCCGTGAGGGACCCCCGGTCCGGAATATACCTGGTGGGGAAACCCAGGTAGACGTGAGGGGCCCTGTAGTAGGGCCGGACCTGGTTGGTATAGAGGTGTTCGGCCGGCGCTCCCGGGTAGGAGAGCCAGGCGGGCCTGGTCCAGTGGAGGAAGTCCCTGGACGTAGCCGTCCGGATGTCCCGGTATCCCTTCCGGAAGTCCCTGAGGTAGACCCGGTATCTCCCGATCGAGGGATCCCAGAATGCCTGGTTCTGGGAGTCGAAGGCCCCAAGGGTCACGATGGGTTCCTTTTGCATGAAGGTCCAGTGGATCCCGTCGGGGGACTGGAAGGCGAAAAGCGCGGGTTTCCCCTTCCATGGCCCCCGGGCGCAGGCCTTGTACCGGGCCTCGGCCGGACAAGCCGGGTTGGAGTCCTTGAATGGGGTGAAGTTGTGGGCCCCGGGGCCCGTCCAGACGATGTTGTTCTTCCGGGAGCCCTTGAAGGAGTAGAGCCCAAGTTCCGGCCTCTTCCAGTGGATCCCGTCCCTGCTCTCGGCGTAACAGGTGACCTGCCGGAGCCCCTTGGGGCGGGTCTTCGGCTTGGAGTGGGAGCCCCTGTAATACATCCGGAATTTGGGGCCGTCCTTGAAGAAGGTGAAATACCCGCAGGTGTTTCCCTCCCAGGGTTTGTCCGTGACGAAGACAAGCTCTCTTGGGACCGGGTGATGGAGTCTGAGTTCGGCCTTCCCTCCCAGGCCGGCGATCATGAACCCGCCGGCGAAGAGTTCGAGCCGGGAGCCCATGTGGTAGGGAGGTTCGGCGTGAAGGGGGAAAAGAAAAAGAAGAAAGGAGACCGGGCAGGCGGAAAGGAATCGGGTTTTCATGGAGGGTGATCCTATTCGGGTCCATCCGGAGGGGTCAACCCTGGAGGCCCTGCATGGATCCTGCCGCCCCGGGACCCACGCCGGACGGGAAGAGACCTCTCTCGGCGGACTGGAGAAACGCCCCAATTGAACGGGGCCGGTCCCACGGCCGGCGACCCAGGAAACTGTCGGTTTTCTCCACACTTTTCCTTGCCGGCCCCTCGTCCCTCACTTCTCCCGAAATGGGACCAAAGTAGAACAACATTTCCAGCCGAAAAGAAAGGCTGGAACCTCCCCGGGAACCAGGAAGGCTTTGTATGGTCAAGGTCGTCACCAAGACCCAGTACAAACAGGAAATCGGCCTGGCCGAACTCCTCGTGAAGGAGAAGATCCTCACGGAGGAAAAGGTCCAATACGCCCAGAAGGTTCAGGCCCGCCTGGAACAGAACCAGCCCTTGGGGGAGGTGCTGGTGGGCCTGGGACTCATCTCCCGGTCGGAGCTGAAAAAGATCCTCCAGGTCCACAAGGCCACCATCCCGCTCGGGGAACTCATGGTGGAGCGGGGGAGCCTCAAGAGGGAGGACCTGAAAACGGCCCTGGAACTCCAGAAGAAGACCCCCCAAAAGCGGGTCGGGGAGATCCTCGTGGAGATGGGGGCCATAACGGAGCGGGAACTCCTCAAGGCCATCGGGGAAAAGGAAGGGATTCCCTTCATCGAGCCCAACCTGGCCATGCTGGACGACTCCCTGATGGGGAAGTTCTCCCTCAAGTTCCTCAAGACCAACAGCCTGATCCCTCTCACCGAGGAGGAGGGGGTGCTCCGGTTCCTGGTCAGTTCCATTCCCCCTCCACCCAAGGTCAAGGAGCTGGAAGGGGCCGCCGGTTGTCCCGTGGCCTTCGCTCTTGGGGCCAAGGACAGCATCGACCGCACCCTCCAGGAATATTCAGACCTCAAGGTGGGCGGCACCTATTCCGGAAGGGGCGTGGACGCGGAAGGGAGGATCATCGAACTCGCCGACTACATCATCAGCGAGGGCGTGCGCATGGGGGCGAGCGACATCCACCTCGAGCCCCTTTCGGACCGCCTCAGGCTCCGCTACCGCATCGACGGGGTCCTCATCCACCGCACCGATCTCCCCAAGGAGATGGAGCAAAGGCTCATCACGCGCCTGAAGATCCTGGCGGACCTGGACATCGCCGAGCACAGGCGCCACCAGGACGGAAGGTTCCAGTGCACCGTGGACGGCCAGGAACTGGACATGCGGGTCTCCACCTACGTGACGGTCAACGGCCAGAACCTGGTGATGCGGATCCTCAACAAGCAGTCGGGCCTCCTTCTCCTGGACGAACTCGGAATGCCTCCCAAGATCATGGAGAGCTACCAGGATTTCGTCCTGCGCGTGCCGACGGGAGTGGTGGTCATCACCGGCCCCACGGGGAGCGGAAAGACCACCACCCTCTACAGCTCCATCGACGCCGTCAACGAGATGGGCGTCAAGATCATCACGGCCGAGGACCCGGTGGAGTACCAGATCGAGGGGATCATGCAGTGCTCCATCAACCCCAAGATCGGACTCACCTTCGAGGATACCCTCAAGGCCGTGGTCCGGCAGGACCCGGACATCATCGTCCTGGGGGAGATCCGGGACCGGCCCTCGGCGGAGACGGCCATCCAGGCGGCGCTCACGGGACACAAGGTCTTCACCACTTTCCATACCGAGGACTCGGTAGGAGGCATCCTCCGCCTCCTAAACATGGAGATCGAAGCCTTCCTCATCTCCTCCACGGTCATCTGCGTCGTCGCCCAGAGACTGGTAAGGAGGATCTGCGAAAACTGCAAGGTCCCCTCCCAGCCCAACCCCAAGGACCTGGCCATGCTCAACCTGGACCCCGCCTCCCTGGCCGGGTTCAATCTCTACCGGGGCCGGGGCTGCGAGCATTGCCACCACACCGGTTTCCGGGGGCGGACGGCGATCTACGAACTCCTCGTCCTGGACGAAGCCGTGAAAGAGGCCATCATCGGAAGGATGTCATCCTTCAAGATCCGAAAACTAAGCATCGAGAAATCCGGGCTGATCACCCTCCAGGAGGCGGGCATCGCCAAGGCCGTCCAGGGCCTTACCACCCTCGGCGAGGTGGTTCTGAAAGCCCCTCCATCCATGAAACCAAGGCCCGTCGCGGAAATCCTGAGGTTGACGGGAGACACGGCCTGAGGGAGGTCGACTACATTCACCCGAGAACAGTTGAAAGGCAAATGGAAAAAGGGATCAAGGCGAAAAACGGGAAAGCATCTCTCCTGGACGTGGTGAGACACCTCATCCGGAAAGGAGTGGGACTCCCCACCCTTCCGGCCACGGCCCAGAAGGTAGTGGCCGCCACCCAGGATCCGGACTGCACCCCCGCCCAGTTGGAAGCCATCGTCCGCCAGGATCCGGCCTTGGCCGCCAGGATCATCAAGATGGTCAACTCCTCCTTCTTCGCGGGAATGAAGGAGATCCATACCCTCCCGGAGGCTTTCATGCGCCTGGGCTTCGCCCGGGTGAAGGACCTGGCCCTGGCCGTGGGGATCAAGAACGCCTACAAGGGGGTCCAGGGACATCTCAGAAAAGAACTGGAATACCTGTGGAAGAACGCCGTGGCCTCGGGGACGGCCTGCCGGGAGATCGCCCAGGCCTGCGGACACGCAAACCCGGAAGAAAGTTTTCTTGCGGGCCTGGTCCACGACATCGGGTCCGCCTTCATCATCCAGGTCCTCCACGGCCTGGGGAAGAAAGATCCCACCATCGCGTCCCTTCCCGAAAACACCTTGAAAGAACTCCTCGCGGCCCTCCACCCTACGGTGGGAGCGGAGATGCTGGAATCCTGGCATTTCCCCGCCACGATCTGCCACGCCGTCCGGCACCACCACGCCCCCGAGAACGCCGGCCAGGAAGACCACCTCGCCTGGTTGCTCTTCGCCGGAGATCTCATCGTCCGCAAACTGGGCCTGGACGGGGCTCCCCCCCAGGAGGACATCTCCCTGGCCACCCATCCATCCTTCCAGACCCTGAAGTTGACCGACCTTGAGATCGGAAAGCTCCTGGTGGACCTGGAGGAGAAGGCCCGGGAGATCGACGCCGCCCTGGGATAGAGGCCGAAGGTCCCCGGCCCCAAGGGCCGTATATTAACGCCTGTCCGAATTGCCTCGCCGGCTCGGCGCGCCGCTCGAAAAGGACCCCGGCGGGCAGGGGCGACAAAAGCCTTGTCCGGCCCCCGACCCGGTGGCGGCTCGAGAACCGCCCCCCGGCGTCACGGGTTTCTTCGGAAGGGACTTCCACGGGAGAATGCATGGGTCTCCTCCAGCCGGGAGAGGTTCCGGGCGCCGGGGGGGAGGTCACTTCCCCCGTCTCGAGCCCGGCCGAGCGCCCCTGGAGCAGACTTCGGATTGACCGGAGGCCGGGGCCGGGGCTAACATCCGGGACTTCTCCCGAAAGGACCCCCCCCCATGAGTTACTCTTCCGCGAAAGTAAAAGGCATCTCCCTCCACCTCTTCCTCTTTTTCCTCCTTTCCCCCATCGGACCCTCCCAGGCCAAGGTCATCCTTCCGCCCGGCCCGCCGCCCATGCTCTCTTTCGCCGCGGGGGAGGTCGCCGAGGCGGGAAGGAATCTTCCCACTCCCCTGGAGATCCGGCTCGCTTCCCGGCCGGGCCCCGCCGGGAGCTTCCGCATCCGGGTCCAGGGAAATCGAGTGACCGTGGAGGCCCCCGGCGCGCGGGGAAAGATGTACGGGCTCCTGGACGCGGCCGAGCAGATCCGCTTCCACGGGCGTGTCCGCCCCCGGGAAAAAGCCCCTTTTCTGAAATACCGGATTCTCAAGTTCAACCCGCCCCTGGGCGGAAACGTCTACCTCTGCGAGGAAGACGCCCGGAACTCCTCCTGGTTCTTCGACCTGGACTACTGGGACCGATTCTTCTCCATGATGGCCTACGCCCGCTACAACGCCGTCAGCTTCTGGCACTCCCACCCCTTCGGAAACATGGGGCGCCTGAAAAAATACCCCGAGGCGGCGGTGCTGAAGGGAAAGGCCATGGACCGGGCCGTCGCCTTCTGGCACGCCCTCTTCAAGCTCGCCCACCGGCACGGAATCGACGTCTACTGGGTCACCTGGAACATCCACGTCACCCCGGGCTTCGCCAAGGCCCACAAGATCCCACGAAACGGCGCGGACAGCCCCCTGGTAAGAGACTACATGAAAGAGTGCGTCCGGGCGGTGCTCAGGGAATACCCCGAGATCGACGGCTTCGGCACCTGCGCCGGCGAGGCCATGGGAGGCCTGAGCCAGGGCAAAAGGGAAGATTTCATCCGGGAGTGCTACCTGGGCCCCATGAAGGAGACGGGGAAGAAGATGACCTTCCTCCACCGCTACTGGCAGGCCTCCCCCAAGACCGTCACGGAGATGCTGAAAAAGGCCCGGTGGCCCGGGGACGTCCTGCTTTCGCTGAAGTTCAACGGAGAGCACCTCTACAGCTCCCCCAGGCCCCACGTGAAGGACAAGCGGTGGCTGGAGACCGGCGGCCGGCCCTACAAGCTCCTCTGGCACCTTCGCAACGACGACATCTACCAGTTCGCCTGGGGCGACCCGCAATTCGCCTCGGCGGTCATCCGCAACTGCGAGGGCTCGGCGGGTTTCCTCATGGGCTCCGAGGTGGAGGTTCCCGGCGCTGACCGTTTCCACGCCCCGGCGGCGAAGTGGCACAAGAAGTGGGAATACACCTTCGAAAAGAACTGGTTCCGGTGGATGGTCTGGGGAAGGACCGGGTACGACCCGAACGCGGGCGACGGGCCCTTCCTGGACCGGTTCACCCGCCGCTACGGGGAAAAACAGGGGACCCGGATCTACAAGGCCCTGGTTACGGCCTCCAGGATCATCCCCGCGGTGACATCCTTCCACTGGAACTACATGAACGGAGACTGGTATCCCGAGGGGAACATCGGGGGGTGGAACACATCCTTCGAGGTTCCACGGTGGAACTACCGTTCCCCCGGAATGTGGCACGGCCTGGAGGACTACGTCTTCAACAACACCATCGACGACTCTCTCGTGGGAATCCCGGAGTTCACCGCCCGCCTGGCGGCGGGCCTGGCGGCCCCCAAGGGAAGGATCGGTCCCCTGGAGACGGCGAAACGCCTGGACGCATGGGCCCGTGATGCCGCCGGGGCGGCCTCCCTCGTCGAGCAGGAGATCCTCTCCGGGGCGCCCGGGCGCGGCGGAAGGACTTTCCGATCGGCTCTCCGGAAGCCCGGCATGGAGAGGCTGGATTGCGTCCTCCGGGATCTTCGATCCCTTTCCCTGCTTGGGTCTTTCTACGCCGCCCAGATCCGGGCGGCCACCATCCTGTCGGAACGTATTTTCGGGGCGGACAAAGTCACTCCCAATAAATGCGCCGCCCTCGCCGGGGAGGCGGCCCGCCGGTGGGCCGCCCTTGCGGCGGTCTCCGACGCACACTACATCCCCCACGAAATCTACCTCTTCGGACCTTTCTCCTGGGGGAAATACCTTCCCGACGCCCAAAAAGAGATCGCCTCGGCCCGCACTCTGCCCGCCGTTTCCCGCGAGGAGAGGGAATGGGAAGTGGAGGGAAAACCAGTGAAGACTATACGCTGGCTCCACACGGGGAACCGCGCCAAGGACGGGTGGATCGACTTCATGAACCGGATCGCCGGGCTGGTCCGCCCCGGGAAGACCGGCCTGGTCCGGACGCGCGTCTTCGTCCCCCCGGGACGCCGGGTCCCCTTCCTCTTCCACGGAACCGGCCTGGACCCCTCGGCGCCGCAGGGCTGGAGAAGGGAAGGAAAGGGGACATGGTCCTCCATGGTGGAAAAAACCTCCACTCTCACCCTCCACGTCCGTCCCGGGAAAGCGGGCCGAGGGTTCCGCCTGGAAACCCGGATCCTCGGAAACGCCGGCGACGTCCTGGCCTTCCCCGCCCTGAAAGGACGCGCCGTCCCTCCCTTCCGGGCCGTCACCGACGCTGGTTCCCTCCACGGCCGGTGCCTGGCCCTCCCCAAGGGGGTGGGGCACGGAAAGAAGGGCTTCTCCGGACCCATCATCGACAACGGCCGGGTGGATTTCTCCTTCCGGACCAAGGTCCCCGTGACCTACCGCCTCTGGGCCCGGGTGACCTTCCGCGACCCCGACAGCAACAGCTTCTTCGTCGTCCTGGACGGCCGGCTCCGGGGAATCCTGGCGGACGACACGTGGAGGAAGTGGCACTGGACGGCCCTTCCGGGGGTCCTGGACATACCGGCAGGAAAACATCTGTTGCGCATCCGGAACCGGGAGGACGGGGTGAAGCTGGACGAGGTCCTCCTGGTCCCGGAGGGCCTGGACGCAGGGGATTTCCTTCCCCCTTCCCCGGCCGAGAAAGCCCGGGTCTTCGGGCCCGGTGAGGCCAGGAAGGATCTCCGGGCCTACTTCCGTCTCATGACCCCCATCCGGCCCCCAACCCGCACGGCGAGCCCGGCGGAGTGGGAAAGGCGCCGGACCTGGGTCCGGGAGACGGTGCTCCGGGACATCGGCCTGGACCCCATGCCTCCCAGGCTCCCCCTGGACGCCAGGATCGTCTCGACCCTCCGCCGCAATGGTTATACCGTGAACCGGCTTTACTTCCGAATCCTTCCCGGGTGCTACGGCTCGGGCTGGCTCTACCTGCCCTCCCGGGTCCGGGGGAAGGTCCCGGCGATCCTCAACCCCCACGGCCATTGGCCCGGCGGCGCCGTCCACCCGGTCTGCCAGTCCCGGATGATCGCCTTGGCCAGGAAGGGCTACATCGCGCTGATGACGGACAGCATCCATGCCGCCGATTTCGAGACCGGCATGACCCCCATCGGGCTCATGACCCTCCAGAACATCCGGGCCCTGGACTACCTCTGTTCCAGGAAGGACGTGGATCCATCGAGGCTCGGGGTCACCGGCGCCAGCGGGGGAGGCCAGCAGACCATGTATGTCATGGCCGTAGACGACCGGCCCGTCGCGGCCGTGCCGGTGGTCATGGCCTGCTACTTCGCCCGCATCCTCCACCCGGACTGGGCCCATTGCTGGTGCAACCACGCCCCGGGCATCGCCGCGGACACGGACATGACGGAGTTCCTCTCCGTTTTCGCCCCCAAGCCGGCCCTCTTCATCAGCTCTTCCAAGGACTGGACCTACCGGTTCCCCTACGAGGAATACAAGCAGGTCCGGAAGGTGTGGGCCCTCTACGGGAAGGCTTCCAATACGTCATGCATGATCAGTGACGTCCCCCACGGATACGGCCGCCCGCGAAGGGAGGCCATGTATCGCTTCATGAACGCCCACCTGGGGGTGGAGGACCCGGACGGAGGGAAGGAGCCGCCCCTTACCGTGGAAGATCCCGCCGTCCTGGGAAAGATGGAGAGGCCCATCCCGGGCCTGTGCGACTGGGCGGCCGCGGCCGCCTGGTATCGCTCGGTCCACAGGCCGTCCCTTCCCTCCCGGAAGATCCCTTCCGCCCTGGCCGCCCTGCTCCGGGCCGCGCCTCCGGTCGCCGGGCGGACCGGCGCCGTCCCGAGGGGATCCTTCGACTTCCCCGGCGGAAAGGCCCTGAAGTTCCTCCTCCGCAGCGAAAATGGATTGCGTATTCCCGCCCTGCTTCTCTCCTCTTCCAGGAAACCGGCCGGGCCCGCCCCGGCGGTGATCATCCTGGACCCCAGGGGAAAGGAAGGGGTCTTTCGGCCGGACGGAACCCCGGACCGGCAGGTAAAGTCCCTCCTCGACGAAGGCGCCCGGGTGCTGGCCCTGGACGCCCGGTTTACGGGAGAACTGGCCGTGAATTGGGAGAAAAACTGCCTGGCCTGGGGGAGGCCCGCCGCGGGCATGGCCGCCGACGACGCCCGCTGGGCCGCGGCCTGGCTGGCCGGCCGAAGGGGGGTGGACCCCTCCAGGATCGCCATCCTCGGCAGAAAAAAGATGGGCGTGGCCGCTCTCCTGGCCGGGGCCCTGGAAGAGACGAAGCCCAAGGGCCGCCGGCTCTTCTCGGCCTGCGCCTTCGAAGTCCGCGGATGGACCTACGCGAACCATCCCCTCCACGACATGCCCGGGTATTACGGAGGCCGCAAACGCCTGGCCGACCTGGATCTCCCCGTCGTCCCACACATCCTGGACGTGGCGGACATCCCCGGAATCGCGGGCGCCCTTGGGATCCCCTACGCCGTATCCGACCGGGGCAAGATCCACTTTCCGGGCGCCCGGCCCCTACCCTCCGGCCCATCCGCCGCCCGGGCCCTGGCCCGCTTCCTGGCGCGCCCCCAAAAAAAGAAAAAAGGCATATAGAAACCATCGGACCTCCGTCGTGACCGTCATTGTTTCCCCACCTCCCCCTTTTGGAATCGGCCTTTACTCCCACCGGAGGCGGCGCCTCATGAGGAGGCGATTCGCCCGTCTTCAGCCGGATGGGGGAAACTGGAGATTTCCCGGGGGGTCAGGGCCCATCGCGGGACGACCACCGGGACGGCGCTACTCCCAGCGCTCCCAGCGGACGATCCTTTCCAGGGGCAGCCTCCGCTTGGGAACGGGCGAGGGATCCTTGGGGTATCCCAAGGGCAATAATTCCACGACCCTGATGTGAGGAGGGATGCCCAGGATCTCCTTGACCTGGTCTTCGAAGAAGGCCCCGATCCAGCACGTGCCCAGGCCCTCGGCCACGGCGCAAAGGGTGATGTGGTCGATGGCGATGGCCACGTCGATGGGATAACAGGCCTGGCCGCAGGTCATGACGTGCCCGTCCGTCTCGGCGCAACAGGCCAGCACCACGGGCGCCTGGGCCACGAAGGCCTGGTTCCGGGCAGCCCGGGCCAGCTTCTCCCTGGTCCGGGGGTCCCGGACCACGACGAAACGCCACTCCTGGAGGTTCTTGGCCGAAGGCGCGAGCCGGGCCCCCTCCAGGATCCTCGAGAGGACATCCCCGGGGACCTCCTTGTCCAGGTAGGCCCGAACGCTCTTCCTCGTCCGGATTGCTTCGTAGACATCCATCGCTCTTATTTCTCCTCCCTTTGGAGACGGCAGACAAAGACCCCGTGTCTCGGCGCCTTCCGGGAGAGCGCGCCCTCCTCCCCCTTGCCTTCGGCCACCCCTCCATGGGAACACCCGCCGTACTCGAGGATATCGAAGCCCCACTTCGCGAACTGCCGGGCGCCGACATCCTCGTGCTTCCAGCTTCCCTCGAAGCCCGCGCAGGTCAGGGGCCCTGGGGAGGTATAGACCCCCGTCTTGAGCCCCAGGGAATGGACGAAGCGGCACCTGCAGGCCATGTCCGGGATTTTTCCATTTGGGCGTATCGGATCCACGGGTCCGCGGGGGAGAGCCCCCAGGAGGGGGAACAAAACCATCCGACCTCTGCCCATGGGAGCACCGTTCCTGTGGCCTCCCCCTCCCGTGTCCTGGTATTCTGTCCGATTCCGGGCGCTCCCCTCAAGAGAAAGTGGTCTCCCCGTGAAAAACTTCACGTTCTCCATCGCGGCGCTTTCGGCGCTTCCCTTCCTCTTTCCCTCCCGCCTCCCGGCCCAGGGTTTCCCCGGCCCAGGGGGAGTGGGCCGGTTTCCTCTCACCTGGAACGCCCCCGCCGGCGACCCCAGGGCCTCCATGCCCCTGGGCAACGGGGACATAAGCTTGAACGTATGGGTAAACGGTAAAGGAGACCTCCTCTTCTACGTCGGAAAGACCGACTCCTGGGGCGACAACGGGAGGCTTCTGAAACCAGGCAAGCTCCGCTTCGAAGTCCGCGGCCTCCCGCCTTTCCGGGGCAGGCCCTTTTCCCAGACCCTTCGAATCGCCGAGGGGACCTTCCTATTTTCCTGCGGCGAAGGCGAAGGGTCATGGAGGGGCCGCGTCTGGGTCGACGCGAACCGG
>JALUZX010000210.1 GCA_027011425.1 Planctomycetota bacterium | reverse complement strand
GCATCCCGCCGCGAGCGCCCCTCCCAGGGCGGCGCCCGCCGCCCCGAGAAAGCGCCTGCGGTCCATGCCCGCGCCGCGGGAATCACCCATTGGAATATCTCCAGAACCGGAACTGTTTCACCCTCGGGACGGTCCTGGCCTCCACCATGATCTTCTCCATCCTGGCCGCGACATCCGGGTGCTCGCCCGCCACGTCGTGCTCTTCCCGGATGTCCTTCTCCAGGTCGTAGAGTTCCAGGGGGGCGTCGGGGTTCTTTCTGAGGTTCCGCTTCATCCCCTTCCACTTTCCCATGCGCACCGCCACCTGGCCGCCGTATCCCGCGAAGTCCCAGAAGAGATACTCGTGCTTCTTCTGCTCCTTCGGCCGTCCCAAGAGGGTGGGAAGAAAACTGATCCCGTCGATTCCCTTCGGCGGTTTCACCCCGGCGATCTCCGCGATCGTGGGCATCACGTCCCAGAAGGCCGAGGGGAGATGCGTCACCGTGCCGGGCCGGATCTTCCCCTTCCAGCGGGCGATCATGGGGGAGCGGATTCCCCCCTCCTTCGCGCTTCCCTTGAGGCCCGTGAAAGGCTTGTTCGACTCGAAAAAGTAGGAATCGGAGCCGCCGAGCCTCTTGTAGGTCGGGCCGTTGTCCGAGGCGAACATGATGATCGTGTCTTCCGAGAGCCCGAGGTCCTCGACGAGTTTCACGATCTGGCCCACGTGGCGGTCCATGCGGGTGACCATGGCGGCGTAGGTCGCCCTGGGATACCTGCAGGGAAGGTATCCCCTCCCTCCCGTGTAGGGCGGATCCGGCCACTTCCCCTTGTATTCCTCCAGGGAATCCTCGGGCACCTGGAGGGGCAGGTGGGGCACGGTGGTGGCGTAGTAGAGGAAGAAGGGCCTGTCCTTGTTCTCCCGGATGAATTTCAGGGCCTCGTCCCGGAAGAGGTCCGGGGCGTAGTACTTTCCCGTGAGCCCCCGGGTGTTTCCCTCGAGCCGGACCTTCTTCTGGTTCTTCCAGAGATACCTTGGATAGTAATTGTGCGCCTGTCTCTGGCAATGGAACCCGAAGAAGAGGTCGAAGCCCCGGTAGTTGGGATCCCCCGACGACTTGTGGTAGCCCAGCCCCCACTTGCCGATGCAGGCCGTGGCGTAACCGGCGGGCTTCAGCATCTCGGCGATGGTCACCTCCGAGGCGGGAATGGGCTCCTGGCCTTCCGGCATGATCTCCTTGTTGTCCCGGATGTAGGCGTGGCCCAGGTGCTTGCCCGTCATCAAGGTGCAGCGGGAGGGCGCGCAGACGGGGGCGCCCGCGTAGTGGTCCGTGAACTTCATTCCCTCGGCGCAGAGGCGGTCGATGTTGGGGGTCTTGATCTTTTCCTGGCCGTAACAGCCGAGTTCGTGGTAGCCCAGGTCGTCGGCCAGGATGTAGATGATGTTGGGCCGCCGGGGTTTTCCGGACTTACGCCTTCCCGGAACCTGGCACCCCCCAACCAGGGCCCCGCCGACGGCGGCGCCCGCCGCTTTCAGGAAATCACGCCTTTTCATCTCTTGCCTTCCTTTCCTGGAAACGCCGAGTAGGAGAGCCCCTCGGGCTCGGAGACCCTCTTCCCGTCCCAGGAGACGGGAACGGCGGTGAAACACCACTTCCGGTTCTTCCTCCCCTTCCACCTTCCCGCCGGGGCCTTGACCAGGACCTGGTTCCACCCCTTCTTGAAGTGGACCTTCGCGGGAGGCCGGTTGACGTAGGTTTCGTTGGTGACTTCCACTTCGAACCCCGCCATCCCTAGGAGCCCGGGGTGGTTCCACCTCGGGGGCGGAACGGCCTTCCCGTTGATCCAAACATTGCTCTCCATCCAGCTCCATTTCCCAAGCGGCGGGTTTCCAGCGCCGCTTCGCCCGCCGGAAAGGGAGAGGGTGTTGAAGTTGATCCACATCCAACCGTCCCGGTCCCGGTCGGAATGAATCCAGGTGAGCCCGTAGACCGTGCCCTCCCCGGCCCCGGGGATCCAGGCCGGAAAGCCGAAGAAATGGCGGATATGGATGGTCCCGCCCCAGGCGGGTTCCTTGCGCCAGCGGTAGACCTTGCCGTCCACGGTATAACTATCCCGGATCTCCTTCTCCACCGGAAAGGACCTGGCCAGGTCCCCCTTGTGGTCGAAGGGTCCGATCAGCCGCCAGGGGAGGTCGGTCTGGCGCACGCAGGGGAAGGGCTCGTCTTGGAAATACCGGTCCCTGTGAGCCAGGAGCCTGGTCTCGAACTCCCGGAAACGCGCCCAGGCGGGGGTCCCCTTGGGAGGAAGCTTGGCCCAAAAAGCGCCCCCCGAATCCTTCCGGCCCCGCCAGGTCGACTCCGCCCAGGCCAGGAGGGCCGGATAGAAGGCGGTGATCTTCAGGGCGTCCTCCTCCCGGGCCACCCTGGTGTCCGGCCAGTAGCAAAGGATCCCCCCCAGGGCGACGGGAGTGTCGTGAGGCTCCATGCAGGCCTGGAGGAAGAAGTAGCGGATCGGCGCGATCATGGGGTCCACGTGGTTCAGGTAGGTGAACCTGGAGTCGAAGTAGCGCACGCCGGGAATAGGCCCGGGCTTCCTGCACCAGAGCTGGGTGATCACCTTTTCGTCGGGGACGGGCCCTCCCGGCCGCCAGACCACCGCTTCCTTGCCGTGAGACCGGACGGCCCGGACCATCCGGGGGATGAAATCCTTCATCCGGATCCGGACCTCGTCGGAGCCGAGATGAAAGTAGGGCCCGGGAAAGATTTTGCACCAATCGGCGATCTCCCCCTCCAGGATCGCCGCGCCCTTGGGGGTCTGCATGGGCACACCGAATACTTTTTTAAAATACTCGCTGTGGCCGGGCATGTCCATCTCGGGCATCACCAGCACGCCCCGGTCGGAGCAGAAGGCGATGAAACGGCGGAGTTCTTCGAGTGTGTAGAACTTGCCGGGATGCCTGGTGGGCCTGTAGCTGGAAGGCTTGTTGAGTTCCGGACGACGCCGGCTCTCCACCCGCCAGCCCGGGTTGTCCGTCAGGTGCATGTGGAAAAAATTGATCTTGTAGCGGGAGAGGATCTCGATCTGGTGCTCCAGAAAGTGGATGGACTGGAAATTCCGGCCCAGGTCGTGCATGAAACCGCGGTACCGGAAGGCCGGCCAGTCCAGGATGGAGCAAGCCCGGACCCTGGGTGCTCCATCCCGCTTCCGGAGGAGCTGCCGGAGGGTTTGGATTGCGTAGAAGAAGCCCCTCCTCCCCGAGGCCTGAACCAGGATCTCCCCCGGAGCCGCCTCCAGCCGGTAGGCCTGGCCGGCGTTGCGCGGGACTTCCAGGGGCCGCGCCTCGAAGA
>JALUZX010000209.1 GCA_027011425.1 Planctomycetota bacterium | reverse complement strand
TAACGGGGGAGGGGTGGGCTGGGGCGAGGTGATCAACGGCGGATTCGGCCTGGTCCTGGACGGGACCGAGGAGGCGGCCCGGCGGGCCCGGGCCATGCTCTCCTGGGACGTCTCCAACGGCCTGGCCCGGCGCTCCTGGGCCGGAAACGAGGGCGCCCGCTACGCCGTCCGGGAGGCCATGAAGGCCGAGAAGGGCATGAACGTCACCCTTCCAGAGGAGGCCGACCGGGAGATGGTCGAGGAGGCGGTCAAGCGGATTTTTAGGGCCTGACTCCCGGCGGGACCGCCGCCTCCGGCCGGCCGGGGGCGCCGCCCGGCCCCTCCCGGCGGGACGGGGGGGCCTTGGCTTGAGGGGGACCGCCGGAAATCCTTCTCCGCCTGTCTCGTTGGGAAACCTGGGTGGCGCCTGGATTTCCACCGCAAAAGGCGGGGTCGAACCGCCCGCGGGAAGGGGTTTTTCTCTATTCGATGCACAATGGGGCCCTTGCAGGGCCCCTCCGGCCGGAAAGGGGACGGTTTCAAAAAAGGTTTTCCCAAGTGCGGAACGCGCAAATGTGTCCCCGGGGACAACCCTTTTCCATGCCGTCCGCCCGCTTTCTCTTTTCACCTTGTCCGCGCCCCCGGCAGGAGGGTTTTCTCTCCGATATTTCCACGTCCGGCGATCCCGGCGGCGGGGAGTCCCGCCGGGTGGGCCGGTGGGTCGTCCGGAAAGTACCCCTGGAACTGGAGGGCGCGATGAGACAGTGGAAGCGCGGTTTTCTCTCGGTTTTCTCCTTTTTTCTTTCCTGCGGAATCCTGGCCGGGCAGGAGCGTATCCTGGTGGACCATTCCTGCAGGGATTTGAAGAAGATCCCCAAGGCCTGGATCCTTCTGGCCAAGAAGAGGCTTCATATCGCCTACGGGCACACCTCCCACGGGAGCCAGCTCGTGACGGGAATGGCGGGCCTGGTGAAGTTCACCAAGGGCTTCGGAGGCCCCCTCTACTCCTTCAACAAGGGCGGCACCGGAGGGGCCCTGGACCTGCGGGACCGGGTTCTTCCTAAGGACGTCGGGTATTATCCAAAATGGTATGACTCCACCCGGGCCTTTCTCAAGAACCCGGCGAACAAGGCCGTCAACGTGGTGATCTGGTCCTGGTGCGGCCAGGTCTCCTCCTACTCCAGCCGGAACATGATCGACCGCTACCTGGTCCCCATGGAGAAGCTGGAAAGAGAGTTCCCCCGGGTCAAGTTCGTCTACATGACGGGCCACTTGAACATCTGGAGATACAGGAATACTACCGACAGGAACAACCAGATCCGGGCCTTCTGCAAGGCCAAGGGGAAGATCCTCTACGACTTCGCCGACATCGAGAGCTACGATCCGGACGGCAAGCATTTCCCCTACGCCAACGACAACTGCGACTACTACTCCTCCCCGGGAGGAAAGCGGCTCGGGAACTGGGCCGTGGAGTGGCAGAACAAGCACAAGGAAGGGGTGGAGTGGTACCGGTGTTACGCCGCCCACACCCAGCCCCTGAACGCCAACCTCAAGGCCTTCGCCGCCTGGTGGCTCTGGGCCAGGCTGGCGGGCTGGCGCGGGCCGGGGTCTCTTTGTCCCGGCGGCGACAGGATCTCCTTGTCGGCCGGCGGAAAGGTGGGCTTCACCCTGGAAGCCGGTCCGGGCAATAAAGGGAGGAGCTACCTTCTTCTTGGAAGCATGACGGGGGTTTCCCCCGGGATTCTTCTTCCGGGAGGAAAGACCACCCTTCCCCTGGTCCTGGATTCCTTCACCCTGCTTACGGCCATGGCCGGGAACAGCGGCGCCTTCCAGGGATTCGCCGGCGTCCTGGACGGGCGGGGCCAGGCGGCGGCGGCCCTGGTGATTCCTCCCGGGACCCCCCGTTTCGGGAGCGGGAAACTCTATTTCGCCTATACCCTGCTCCTGCCTTTCGATTTCGTCTCGCGACCCGTGGCGATCACTCTGGCCCCTTGAGGGTGTCTACTCGACTTTTTTCCCCCCCGGAAAGGCCCGGCCTTTCCGGGGGGGAGAGGAGTTGACCGCCCCTTCCAGGGCGGGGATGCTGGGGAACCCCCGAGCGAACCCTTCCGGAGGTGGCGATGCGTTTCTCTCCCCGCCTTTTCATCCTTCTTTCGGCGATCCCGCCGGGCCTTCTCTTTTCCCAGGAAAGGGTCCTTTTCCCCGGGCTGGTGGAGGGGCCCCGGTGGCTTGCCCGGGCAAGGCGGGCCGAAGGGGAGGGAGGATTCGCCGAGGCGAAGTCCCTTCTTCTGCCCCACCTGGCCGACCGGAATTCCCTGGGGTGGGCGGCCCGCTGGGAGTGGGAGCGGATGCGGCGGATCCTCCTGGACTTTTCCGTGGGACCCGCCGCCTTGATGGAGAGGCTCCAGCAGGACCTGGACGGCCGGGTCACGGAGGAGATGGTCCGGGCCTGGCGCGGGAGGGGAACCCTTCTCGCCCGGGTGATCGACGGGAAGGTCCGTTACTTCGAGAGCGCCCCGGGCCGACTCTACCGGCTGGACGCCGGGGCCAGGAAGCTCTGGGAGCAGGTGCGGGGAAAGCCCTTCTTTTCCCGTGGGCCGAACCGGGCAAGGCTGGCCCACGTGAAGGAGGTCCTCCGGGCGGCCCGGGCCTCGGGGAAGAGATACGTGGTTCCGAAAAGGCTGGAGATCCGGTTCGGGATCGAGGTGAAGGCGGGGGCCGCCCCGGCCGGCGCGAGGCTCCGGTGCTGGCTTCCCTTTCCCGGGGAGTCGGCCCGCCAGAGGGAGATCCGCCTGGTCCGGACCGATCCGCCCGGCGGGATCCCGGCGCCGCCCTCATCCCTCCAGATGACGGTCTACCTGGAGCGGACCATGCCGGCGGAGGGCCCGGCCCTCTTCGAGGAGGTTTTCCAGTGCACCTTCCTCGCCTCGGTCCCGCGGCTGGATCCCTCCCGTGCGGAACCCCTCACCCCGGTGGAACGAAAGAGGCTGGCCCCCTGGCTCGCCGAGCGGCCGCCCCACGAGATTCTTTTTCCGGAAGTCCGGAAGATCGCGTCCGGGCTTTGCGAGGGCGAGAAGAATCCCCTGCTCAGGGCCAAAAAGATCTACCAGTGGATGGAGGACCACGTCACCTGGGTGCCGGCCCGGGAGTATTCCACCATGCGCTGTATCCCGAAGACCTGCCTCCGGGAGCGGAGCGGTGATTGCGGCATGCAGGCCCTGCTCATGATCTGCCTGCTCCGGGCGGCCGGGATACCCGCCCGGTGGCAGTCCGGGTGGGGGATCGGGGCGGGAAGCGTGGGCATGCACGACTGGCTCCGCCTCTACGTGAAGCCCTGGGGCTGGATCCACGC
>JALUZX010000208.1 GCA_027011425.1 Planctomycetota bacterium | reverse complement strand
CTCCTGGGCTCCTGGGCCTCTCCGAAGAGGGGAATCCTGGATTTCCCGCGGGGGAGGCAAACCCCCTCACTCACCGTGGAGGCCTGGGTCCGCCTGGACCCGGGGAAGGGAGGGATCGGCCGCGTCCTTGACAGGATCACCCCGGGGGGGCAGGACGGCTTCCTGTTCGACACCTGGCCCGGCAGGAGCATTCGCTTCATCGCCGGCGCCCGGACACTGATCAAGAAGCAGTGTCTCGTCCCCCGGCGCTGGATCCACGCAGCCGCTGTCGCGGATTCTGCGAAGGGCCGGATCCTCCTCTACCTGGACGGGAAGGAAACGGCCCGCATGGAGATTCCGGACGAGACCTTCCTGGTCTCACGGGCTTATGCTCTCCAGCGTTACGTCACGGCCTGCGCCGGGCGGGGGAAATTCCCGATCAAGTTCAACGGCTCCATCTTCACCGTCCCCTGGCCGGGGAGGCCCGGGGACGCGGACTACCGGCGCTGGGGCCCCGGTTACTGGTGGCAGAACTCCCGCCTCCCCTACATCTCCCTTTGCGCGAGCGGGGATTTCGAGATGCTGAGGCCCTTCTTCCGGATGTACCTGGAGAGAGTCCTCCCCGTCGCCCGGTTCCGGACCAGGCTCCACTTCGGCCACGCTGGGGCCTACATGCCCGAATGCGTCTACTTCTGGGGGGACATGTTCAGCGAAACCTACGGCTGGAAACCCTGGTCGGAGCGGAAGGACAAGCTCCAGGTGAACCCCTACCACAAGTACGAGTGGGTGGGCGGACTGGAGCTGGTCTGGATGATGCTGGAATACTACGAGTATACCCAGGATGAGAATTTCCTCGTGAAGAAGGTCCTCCCCGCGGCCCGGGAAATCCTGGCCTTCTTCGACGAACACTACGGGAGGGACGAAAAGGGGAAGCTCCTCATGCGCCCGGCCCAGGCCCTGGAGACCTGGTGGGACTGCACGAACCCCATGCCGGAGATCGCGGGGCTCAGGGCGGTGGCGGGGCGCCTCCTCTCTCTCCCGGAAAGGCTCTCCACATCCCGGCAACGGGCCTTCTGGAAAAAGATCCTGGAAGAGGCCCCGCCCCTTCCCACGCGCGCCGTGAACGGCAAGATCATGCTCGCCCCGGCGGAAAGGTTCGCCCGGAAAGCCAACATCGAGAACCCCGAACTCTACGCGGTCTTCCCCTTCCGGCTCGTGGGCCTTGGCAAGCCCCGCCTGGACTGGGGGATCCGGGCCCTCCACCACCGCTGGGACCGGGGCGCCTCGGGCTGGCGCCAGGACGACATCTTCATGGCCTGCCTGGGGCTGGCGGAAGAAGCCCGAAAGAACGTGACGGCCCGGGCCTCGCGATGGAACAGGGATTCACGCTTTCCCGGTTTTTTCGGGCCCAACTACGACTGGGTCCCCGACCAGGATCACGGGGGCGTGCTCATGAAGGCCCTCCAGGCAATGGTCCTCCAGGCCGGAGGGAAAACGATCCGCCTTCTCCCGGCGTGGCCCGGGGAATGGGACGTGGACTTCAAGCTCCACGCCCCATACGGAACGGTGGTCCGCGGAAGGACGGCGGGGGGCAAGCCGGTGGGATTGGAAGTGGATCCTCCTTCCCGGAAGAAGGACCTGGTCCTCCCGGGAAACCGGTGAGGAACCACCGGACCTTTACCGGCCCACCACGCCCATGGCGGCGTTGCTCACGGTCAAACCGCCCGAACTTCCCCGATCCAGGACCATGCCCTGGATGTAGAAGCGCCTCCCCAAAAGCGCCCGGTTGGAAGGGAAGGTGTAGGTGTAGTAGGCCCTTCCCTTACTCGCAGTCAAGGGGAGGACGATGTCCATGTCCGTGTAGATGTTGCATCCGCGCATCCCCAGGGAATTCAGGGATAGCGGCAGGTGCATCCCCGCCCAGGAGGAGCTGGAGTCGCCTACGGCCAGGAACACCGCCCCCCCCGAGGAAGGGAGATTGGAGAGGTAGACTTGGAACGCCTTTCCCAGGGCTGGAAAGCCTCCCGGCGTCGCGTTCAGGACGGGCACTCCCCCCGTCCCGAGACACCCCTTCCCGAAGGGCTTGAAGACGCTCGATGGCCGGAGAATCTTTTCCAGGAAATCGAAAGCCTTGTTCACATCCGAAGAGGGGAGCCCGTGCCCCGCCATGGGAACCAATTTCAGGGTGACGGGCACGCCGGCCTTCTTCAGGGCCGCTTCCAGAAGGGTGCTCTGGGTGTAAGGCACGAGGGGATCGTCCAGGCCGTGGGCGATGTAGAAGGGCGGGTCCTTGGGGTCCACGAAAGTCATGGGGTTGGCGTCCCGGACCAGGGCCACCCACTTTGCGTAGGCCGGATTCTTGAGGTTGGCCAGGATCTCGCCCAGGGGTTTGCCGATGAGGACGGACTCGGGCGACGAGGGGGAATTGTGGAATCCGCCCTCTTTGAAAAAATCCGTAGGGCCGTAGAAGTCGACTACGGCCATCACGGAGCTGGACTCCCGGAGGTTGCCTCCCACGGTCCCCTCCAGGCGGGCCACGCCCGAGGATGTGCCCAGGAGGGCCGAAAGGTGCCCGCCCGCCGAAGGGCCCAGGGCGGCCACCCTTCTTGGATCGAGACCGTACTTGGACGCGTGGGCCCTGAGCCAGCGGACGGCGCCTTTGCAATCCCAGATCTGGGCGGGGAACTTGGCCTGGGTGCTCAAGCGGTAGTTGACGCTCGCCACGGCGAACCCGCGAAGCATGAGCGCCAAGGCCCCGAACCGGGCCTCTTCCTTTCCCCCCGCGTACCAGCCCCCTCCGTGGATCCAGACCACCAGGGGCGCCGGCCCCAGTCCCTTGGCGGGAAGGTAGAGATCCAGCTTCAGGCTGATCCCGCCGGGCTTGGCGTATTCAATGTCCTTGAGGATTTTCTGGGAGTTTGCGGAGAGAGGAAAGAGCGCCCAGAAAAGGGCGGCCGCGAGAAACCATTTCAAGGGGGGGCGTCTTTTCATGGTTCACCAGCCGGACCGGACGGGGTGGATCGACGAAGGAGGTCGAGCCGGTCATTTTACCTCCCCGTGGAACCGCGAGGGCAGAAGGAAAAGACCCCTTGGGGCGGAAAGCGCTTCGATTCAAGACTCTTTCCCGGGGATCTGTTTCAAGGAGAGGCATCCCTTGCCGGCCGGCGACCGGGAGGGAGACGATGATCCCCGTGCCCCCGTGGAGGAAAGAAAATCGGGTCCTCCGCAGAATCTGTGGATCGGGGAGGCGTGGAAAGGGTCCTACTGTCAGCATTCAGCCGGGAACGGCGGGCAAAGGCCCGGCTGGGGCCCGCCCCGCCTCGTCGCCCCGCCCCCTCCAAGAGGAGGGGGCGGGG
>JALUZX010000207.1 GCA_027011425.1 Planctomycetota bacterium | reverse complement strand
GCGAAGATCACCGTGGGGGTGGACGCGGGGAGCAGGGGCGCCCGGTTCCTGGCCTTGCGCAAGAAGGGAACGGGGCTCTCCGTCCAGGCCTTCGCCTTTCTTCCCCTTGGAGAGGATGCCCGGGTCCCCCCGTCCTTCAGGGGCAGGGAGTGGGTCCTGGGACTCGGGGGACGTGATCTGCGGCTCCATTACGCCCAGGTGCCTCCCGTTCCGGACTGGCAGCTCCGAAACCTGGTGGAGTTCGAGGTCAAGGAGATCGCCTCCCAGTCCGGCCAGGAACTCTGCGCAGACTTCAATCTCCTGCCCGGGTCCAGTGAACTCACAGGGGAGGACATGGTCCTCATCGCCCTGGCCCGGGAGGAGAACGCCGAGGAGCGCCGGAAGTGGACCGAGGAGCGGGGGGGAAAGCTGGCCGCTCTCACGCCCACGCCCATCGCCCTTTACAACGCCCTCCTCGTCTCGGGAGAGACCCGCGAAGGGGAGACCCTGCTGGCCGCCCACCTGGGAAGAGAGACCATGGACGTGGTTCTCACCCGGGGACCGGACCTCCTCTTCGCCCGGAACCTGAGCGGGGGGGGCAAGGTCTTCGACGAGGCAGTGGCCCAGGCCTTCAACCTGACCCTGGAGCGGGCCGAAAAGGTCAAGATCGAATACGCCAACCTGGATCCTTCCGCGCGGGAGCGCTACGCCTCGTCCCAGGAGGAAAAGGTCTCCCGGGCCCTTCTCGGCGCTTCGGGCCAGCTCGCCTCGGCCCTGCGCTCCACCGTCGCTTTCTGCCAGACCCAGACGGGGCTCAGGGACCTCAAGGTGGACCGGATCCTGCTGAGCGGAGGGACGGCCTCCATGCGGGGGATCACCCGCCTTCTGAACGAACATTTCCGGTGTCCCGTAGACTTGATGGACCCCTTCGCCGGGGGGGCCGTGGACCTCTCCTCCCTGACCCGCGAGGAGGCCCGGGAACTCATGGAGGAAGGGCCCCGGGCGGTCCTGGCCCTGGGCCTGGCCGCCGGAAGGGCTTCGGGCGACCTCTACGAAGTGGAGATCCTTCCCACCCGGCTCCGCAAGAAGAGGGAGTTCCTGGCAGGCCCTCTCTTTTCCTGGATCGCCGGCGCCGCGGCCTTTCTCTTCCTGGTCCTCTTCTTCCAGGCCTCGGCGGCCCGGTACGAAAAATTCTCCTCGGTCAAGAAAAAACTCCTCTACCGGTTGAACCAGGCGAACCGGATCGACCGGGACGCCTCCGCCATCCTGGAGAAGAACCGGGCCTCCCTGGCCGAGATCAGGCTCCTGGAAGACCTGGGCGGCAGGGGCCCCTCCCTTCTCCGGGCGTGGCGGGCCTTCGCGAAGACCATGCCTCCCGAGCTATGGGCCCGTTCCGTCCAGGTGGACAAGGGCGGTCCTTCCCGTGTGGTTCGCTCGAAAGAGGAGGTCCATCCTCTCGTGGTTCTCAAGGGACTGGGCAAGCAACAAGACCTGGCCATCAACGACGTATACAACCAGTTTCTCGCCTTCCTGGAGGAGGCCCTGGGGGGAATCCGCCCCCGCTCCCAGATCGGGACGGGGGTGGATCCGGTGGACCGGAGCCGGATCCTGGCCTTCACGGTGATCCTGGATTTCTTCGCGGGCCCTGCCAGAAAAAGGTCCCCGCAAGGGAAAGGGGGGAACTAGGATGGACCTGAACGATCTCTGGCAGGAACACAAGCGCTTCATCCTGGGCGTAGCCATCGGACTGGTCGTCTTCTTCGTGGCCTTCTCCTGGATCTCCCAGGTCTACGACACATCCGGAATGGAAAGGCTCATCCGGAAGTACAAGGCATCCCTGGCGGGGCAGAAACGCTTCGGCAGAAAAGCCCTGCGGACCCTCGAGCAAAGGGCGAAGGAGCTGAAGAAGAGACTGGCCCGGGACAGGGCCCTGGTGGAATTCAAGATTCGTCCCGAGTTCGACGTCTCCAAGAAGACCTACCCGGAACGGGATTACGCCAGGCTCGCCGCCAAGGTGCAGGAGGAGATCCGCAACGAGTGCGAATTGAGCAACGTCACCCTCGATCCAAGGAGGGGGGCCGCCCGGGTGGGGCTTCCTCCCAGTTCGCCCCTTGAGAAAGATGCCATCCAGAGAACCCTCATCGGCCTGGACCTGGCGGAGCGGGTCCTCAAGACCTGGCTGGACGCTGGAAGGGAGGTCCTGGGATTCCCCAGCGGCAGGCCCCTGGGCCTGCTCTCCATCGACCGGGTGGCCATCGACATCGGTTCCAAGGCGAGGTTCAGTCGGAGGATCCGCGGGAAGGCGGGACCCAAGCTTGACGAGGTGCGGGTCCGGGTCCGCCTCACCTGCGGAAGTTATACGGTAAAACGGTTCCTTGAGAAATCCCAGGACGGGGAGTCCCCGCTCCAGGTGGAATCCTTCAAAGTAGACGCTCCATCCAAGGGAGGAGGAGGAGCCTTGACGGTGGACGCTGTCTTCGTCGCGGCCCGGCTTAAGGAGGCGGGGTGAGCCCATGGAAGGCCTGAACAAGGAAAAGATCCTGCTTTTGGCCACCCTGGTCCTCTGCGGTGGGCTCTACCTGATGGAAAGCGGAGGGAAGCCTCCCTCCGCGCGGGTCCTGGCGGCGGGGGAGAAGGATGCCCCCCCCCTGGAC
>JALUZX010000206.1 GCA_027011425.1 Planctomycetota bacterium | reverse complement strand
CGCCCGCCCCCTCTCCCCAGGTCACCCAGGGGAGGAAACTCTTCCTCCAGGGGGACTTCAAAGGGGCCCTCCAGTGCTTCCGCCAGGCCGCCGAGGAGAACCCCTCGGACAAGCTGGCCCTCAGGCTCAAGACCCTGACGGCCCGGTTGATCGCCACCCAAAGGGTAGCCGGGAACGAAAAGCACCCCCGCTGGGTGGCCGCCGTGGCCTGGCTGCACAAGGTCTACAACCTGAACAAGCTCCCTCGATTCGCTCTTCCCCTGGACCAGAAGGCCTGGAAGAAGCTCGGGGACTTCGCCTCGGGACTCCGCCTGGGGGAGACCCTCTCCAACATGGGCAAGGACGAGGAAGCCCTCTCGGTCTACCAGGCGGTCCTGAAAAAGAGGAACCACCCCGAGGTCCGGGCCCTGGCGGCGGTTCTCTCCGCCCGGCTGGGCAAGAAAGAGCTGGCGAGAAAACTCCTGGAAGGGCTCCCCGCAAAGGCCGAGTCCAAGGGCCTTTGCTACAACAAGGCCTGCGTCCTGGCCCTCCTGGGGGAGAAGAAAGAAGCCGCCCGGCTCCTGGAGCGGTCCTTCCAGCTCACCCCCAAGCCGGAACTGGCCCGGGCCAAGAAGCAGGCCCTCTCCGACCCGGACCTGGCTTCCCTGAAAGGCACGCCCGAGCTGGCCAAGGCCCTCCAGGCGAAGAGCACCGTAAAAGGCCGGCCCTCCAAGTGCTCCGGCTGTTCCGGCTGTTCGGGAGGATCCTGCGAAGAGGGCAAGGATTCCTGCGAAAAGGAAAAGGGCTCCTGCGAAAAGGACGGCTGATCCCAGGAAAGGGAATCGAAGGAAGGGCTTCCGTCTCTCAGAGGCGGAAGCCCTTCCAGTCGGCACGGGCCACGAGCCAGCCCTTGGGGGTCTTCTCCAGGCGGATCTTCGTGAGGGAACAGCCCAGGTCGTCCAGGGGGAGGCCTTCTCCTCCCACGACGCCCAGGACCTTCACCCAGCCCTTGGCGTCGGGCGGGCCGGCGGGCTCCAGGTCCTCCAGGAAGAGTTCCCCCCAGGTCTTCGCCAGCGCGCCAAATTCCGCATCGCCGATATCCCCGTCCTCGTGACAGGCCCGGAAGAGTTCCTCGTTCCGGTCCTCCAGGGCCCGGGCCAGGCTGTGGAGCAGGGCCGCCGGCGAGGAGAGGTCGGGTTTCTCCTCCAGGAGCACCCGGTAATCGCTGTATTGCCCCCGGGCGTCCATCTTCACCGCCCGGGCGATCTCCTGGACGCTCGTCTTCGCCGGGTCGAAGGTGACCTCCATCTCTCCCGCCCCGGGCGCGGGAAAGATCCGGACCTTGAGATACCCCTTCACCGCCCCCTGGTCCTTCCTTCCGAAAAGAAGGTCCTTCATGCCCAGGGAGGAATGGCGGCACCTCAGCCCCGCCACCTTCAGGACGACCGTCTTCGCCCCCTCGGGACGGGGGATCCCCCGGGTCTCCCACTCGTAAGTGGGAATCCGGTAGACCTTGTTCGCCGCCCACCCGCCCAGGAAGGCCAGGACCACCAGGAGAGGAACGGAAATCGCCGGAACGCGCCGTTTCACGAGGACACCTCCCCGGAAAGAGACTCCTTGCCGCCTGTTCTCCCGGGAAGGGCCAGGTAGAGGGTGTCCTTCACGGGGCAGGCCGAAAGGCACTCCAGGCACTGGGTGCACCGGGCGTGGGTCACTTCCTCCACCTGGGAAACGGGGATGCCCTCGTCGCAGACCAGGTCGCACTTGCCGCACTGGACGCAGGTCTCCCTGGAACGGGCCACCCGAAGAAGGCCCACCCGGCTGAAGGGATTCAGGACCGCCGCCAGGGGGCAGAGGTAGCGGCAGAAAGGCTGCTTCATGAAGAAGGCCCCGGCCAGGAGGCCCCCCAGGGCTACGTAAGCCCAGAAAGTGATGTCCTCGCCACCCTTGCTCGCCAGGGCGTAGAAGGGGTCGAAAGCCCGAAAGATCAGCTCCTTCACCGTCCAGGTGAAATAGAGGATGAGAACCAGGATCGGGTACTTGAGGAGGCGGAGCCACCGGTCCACCCCTTCAGGAGGGGCCCATCTCGAACCGGGGAGGACCCTGTCGCGGGCCTTTCCGCACCACTCCCCAAGGGCCCCGAGGGGACAGACCCAGCCGCAGAAGCTCCTCTTGGAGAGCAGGGTGAGCACCAGGATCGCCAGGAGCAAAAAAAGGTTGGACGAGCCCAGGGAGCAGGTGAAGGTCCCTTTGAAGAAAAAGAGGTAGAGGCTCTCCACCCCGCCGAAGGGACACCATTTCTCGAAGTCTCCCCCGCCAAGACCCAGGACCATCCGGGCCAGGAGAAGGAGGAAGGCAAGCTGGAAAAGGGGCCTGATTTTCTGCATGGACCGGACGGGGGTAGGGGAGAAGAGAAAGAAACTGGTTACCCCGCCAGGATTCGAACCTGGACCTCCGGGCGGAAAGCCCACCGTGCTACCTGTTACACCACGGGGTAGAAAAAGGACCCTTCCCGAACGTCCCCCGGGAAGGGCGGGTTTCAGATCCTCTCCGGGGAACGACGGCAAAGCAAGTCCAGGATCCCCCAGAGGGATCTCCGGACGGCGGCGCCCCGCACGTCCGACCTGTCCCCGGAAAACCGGCATGCCTGGTGGTGTTCCTCTCCCCGGAAGAACCAGGCCAGGTGGACCGTGCCCACGGGCTTGCCCGGAACCCCGCCTCCCGGGCCGGCGATCCCCGTGATGCCCGCGCCCAGGTCCGCGCCGGCCCGCTGGGCTGCGCCCCGGGCCAGGGCCAGGGCCGCCTCCCTGGAGACGGCGCCCTTGGACTCCAGGACTTCCCTGGGAACGCCCACCCAGGCCTCCTTGGCCTGGTTGGCGTAGGCTACGAATCCCCCCAGGAAGACCCGGGACGCCCCGGGAACCTCGACAAGAGTGGAGGCCAGAAGCCCTCCCGTGCAGGACTCGGCCACTGCCAGGGTCAGGCCTCTCTCCTCCAGGCGCCGGACCACCACATCCCCGAGGGTCAGGGCCCCGAAACCGGCGAAAGCCTCTCCCAAGGCCCGGCGGGCTTCCTCCGCCGCCGCCCGGGCCCTGGCCTCCGCCCCATCGCCCCGGGCCAGGATCCGGACCCGGACCACCCCGGCCTGGGCGGTCACCCCCACGAGGGGCTCCTTTTTCTCCATCAGCCCCCGCAGCTTCTCTCCCACCAGGGCTTCCGGCTCGCCTGCGGCGGTAAGCACAAAAGAGGCATGCTCCCCGGCATAAGGAATCCGGGGAAGGACCTGGGCCTGGAACATGGCCTTCATCTCCGAGGGCACCCCGGGCAGGGCGAAGACCCGGCACTCCCCGATCCGCCCCTCCAGGCCCAGGGCCTGGCCCACCGGGTTGGCCAGGGGCCGGAAGCCTTTTGGCACCCGGACCTGGCGGGCCATGGACTCCGACCAGGCGATTCCCCTCTCCCGGATCCGCGCCTTGAGCCTCTCCAGGGCTTCCCCGTCCGCCTCCAGGGGAACCGAAAAGAAGGCGGCCAGGGCCTCCCGGACCCGGTCGTCTTCTGTGGGGCCCAGCCCCCCCGTCACAAGGAGGAGGTCCCGCCCGAGGGCGCAGGTCTCCAGGGCTCCCCGGACCTCTTCCAGGGCGTCGCCGCAGACCCGGATCCCTTCCACCCGGATTCCCCGCTCCTCCAGGAGTTTCCCGGCGAGCCAGGAGGAGTCGGTGTCCGCCACGGCCCCGGAAATAAGCTCGTCCCCCACGGCCAGGATGAAGGCTTTCATCTCGGCGCCTCAGACGCTGAACCGGATGTTCAGGATGTCCCCGTCCCGGACCTTGTAGTCCCGCCCTTCCACGCGGAAGAGCCCCCGGGCCTTGGCCTCCCGGACGCTCCCCGCCTGGTGGAGATCCTCCCAGGAGATCACCTCGGCCCGGATGAAGCCCCGGGCCAGGTCGGTATGGATCTTCCCGGCCGCCGTGACGGCGTCGTCGCCGGCCCGGATGGTCCAGGCTCTCACCTCGTCTTCGCCCATGGTGAAAAACGAGAGGAGCCCCAGGGCCTCGTAGCCCATCCGGATGAGCCTGTCCCGGAAAGGTTCCGCGATCCCGTAATCCTTGAGAAACTCTTTTCTCTCCTCCAGGGAGAGTTCGGCGATCTCCGCTTCCAGGCGGGCGCAACAGGCGTTTTCCGGGAGGTCCCCGCCCAGCCGGTCCTCGGAGACGTTCAGGATCTCGATCATGGGTTTTTCCGAGGCGAAACGGAAACCGGAGAGAAGGGCCCGCTCGGAGTCGTTCATCTCCACCTCCCGGAGCGGCCGTCCCTCTTCCAGAGCGGGAAGACACCGCTCCAGGAGCTTGAGTTCCTTCTCTTCCCTTTCCCTGGTCTTGGAAGGTTTCTTCACCTTCTCCCTGAGCCTCTCGATCCTGGACTCCACGGCGGCGTAGT
Organism: Planctomycetota bacterium; assembly: GCA_027011425.1. GTDB lineage: Bacteria > Planctomycetota > UBA1135 > UBA1135 > JALUZX01 > JALUZX01. Next base: position 6,855 of record JALUZX010000206.1, on the reverse strand, counting down.
CGCCGAAGAGGAGTTCCGATTTCAGGGAGGCCAGGTCACCTTCCGGGTCGGGCTCGGGCCGCTCGTAGGGGTAGGAAGGGTCCTGGAAGTCCCGGATCACCAGGCAGAGCCCGTCGGTGTCCCTGACGGCCGCCATCAGCTCGCCCCGGCCCTTTTCCCGGGCCGGGGGGATGCCCGGAAAGTCCACGAACTCGATCCGGGCGGGGGTATACTTCTTGGGCTTCCAGAGGTCTCTCAGCCATTCCAGCCTGGGATCGGGGACGTCCAGGCTCACCAGGGGCCACGAGTCGGCCCTGGTCCCGCCCTTGTGGCCCTGCTGGGCCTTCCCTCCCAGGGCGCGGAAAAGAGTGGTCATGCCCGCTCCGGGCCAACCGACCAGTCCGATTCTCATGCCGGCGCTCCTTCCCCGGCTTGTTCCCCCCTCTTCTCGACGCGGCGGGCCAGGAACAGGCCGATTTCGAACAAGAGGATGATGGGGACGGCCATGAATATCTGGGTGAATGGATCGGGAGGAGTCATGATCGCCCCGAAGATGAAGGCCCCCAGGATGAAGGCCTTGCGCTTGCTTGCCATGGAGGAGGCCTTCATCAGGCCCACCTTTGCCACGCCCACCATGACCACCGGGAGCTGGAAGACCAGGGACATGGCCAGGGTGACGGTAAAAAAGAAGCTGAAATAGGCCTTGATCGTATAGGTCTGGTTCACCAGCTCGGGATCGGAGAACCGGGCCAGGAAGTAGAGGGCGAAGGGAATCATGAAGAAGAAGGCGAAGGACGCCCCGGCAAGGAAAAGCCCCACCGTAAAGGGAAAGTAGCGCATCACCAGGCGCTTCTCCCGCTTGTAGAGCCCGGCGCCTATGAACTTCCACATCTGGAGAAAGACCACCGGCGAGGCAAGCACCAGGCCGAAGATCAAGGCCACCTTCATCCAGGCCACGATGTATTCGATGGGCCCCAACTGGGCGAGCCTGCGGGGATAGAGAAAGCCCTTGGCCTTCATGATCCCGTCGCTCACCTTGCCCTCCAGGATCTCCTCTTTGTGGCCCCCCACGCGCTTCTTGGTGACCGGGTCCTGGACGCCGAAGACCCACCGGTAGACCTCTTCCTGGGAAGGGGGGAGGGTCTTCTTCCGGTGGCCTTCCTCCAGGCGGTTCATCCAGTCCCGGGCGAGCCAGCTCCAGGTGCGCAGGTAGGGCCCCATGGCGATCTTCAAGGGGAGGGAGCCGCTGACGAGGAAGGCAGTAGAGCCGAGAACGGTGGCGACAAGGGACACGATGATCCTGAAGCGCAGTTCCTCCAGATGCTGCGCCAGGGTCATCTTTTTCATGCGGTTTCGTTCTTCTTCTATGTTCTCGTCCTCCATGGCTCCTCCCCTCGTTCAGGAGCGGGACCGAGTCTCCCCATGCGAATCCGGCCGTCCCACCCCGGGGTCGCCGGGGCCGCGGACGGCCGGAAGATCGAATCCTGGCCGGGAGTTCTCACGGGCGGAAAGGGCCCCCTGTCCAAGGCCCCGGGGAAACCCATGAAATCCCGGTTCCAGGGAAGAGGATCCAGATCAAAGCTGAAGGTAAGAACGAATTCTCTTGAGGGGCACCACGTTGATGCTGAGCTGCATGGCTTTGGCGTAATCCTTGGTCTGCTCCAGGGGGGTGGCGCCCTCTCCGATGGGCTGGCGGCCCAGGATGAGGTAATCCGTCTCGGCCGTCACGTGGTCGGAGACGGTGTTCCCCATCTCCTCCAGGATCCGCTTGATCGTTCCCTTGGTGAGGGGATCCACGAACCGGCCGAGAAGGACGAAGTTGAAGCGCACGTCCGGGTCGTAGAGCTGGTTGCGGATGACGTCCCCCACGGCCACGGGGTCATAGGGGTCCACCAGGTCCCGGATGGCCACATCGGAGGACTCGTTGTCCACGGTGAGGACCTTGGCCCAGGCCTTGTGGACATAGGTGTTGCCCCGGGGCTCCAGGACCTCGAAAACCATCCCGGGCCGCACCATCTGCTTGCGCCCCAGGTTGATGAACGCCCGGTTCAACTCCACCGACACGGAGATGATCTTGCCGTCGATCTTGTCCGGGTTCCCGATCAGGGCCAGCTTATCCCGGGCCCTCTCGTTCCGGATCCGGAGCTGTTCCTTCTCCTGGACCAGCTTGGCCCGCTCCTGGGCCCAGGCTTCCTTGGCCTTGGCCAGATCCTGGGTCTTCTTGCGCACGTCGGAGCGCAAGGCGCTGTTGGATTCGTCCTTCTTCTTGATCTGGCTGCGGAGATTGCTCTCGATGTCCGCCTTCTCAGCCCGAAGCTGGGCGATCTCCTGGTTCAGCTGGGCCCGGACGTCCTGGGTGGCCTGGCGGGCCTTGTCCCTGGCGGCCTCGGCGGCGGCCACGGCCGTCTCGAGTTCCTTGATCCGGTTCTTCTGGGCGGCGATGAGGTTCACCATCTTGGGGAGAACCTCCTGGAGGGTCTTCACGGACGGCCCGGCCCCCACCAGGTCCCGGAGTTCCTGGACCTTCTGGCGCACCAGGTCCGGCTGGGTGTAAGCGCCTGGGCCCGCTCCACGGAAACCGACGGGAATGCTGATCTTGAGGGTCTGATCATAAGCCGCCAGGAGCTTCTTGTGGGCCTGCTGGACCTGCTTCTGGAGCTGTTGGTTCTGGTCGTTCAGGCGGGCCACTTCCTGCATCTGGATATAGGCGAACCCTACACCGGCAAGGAAAAGGATCACCATCACGATGAACCACATGATGTTGATGTGCGCGATCCCGCGCGAGCGCCTGATCATGCTGCAACTCCTGATCTCGTGGGCCCGGAGCCCGGCTCCATGGGACCCTTTCGGTTTTTCCGCCCCTGGCGGGGTCCCACTTCTGGCACCCCCCCCGATCCAAAGGCGGTCGGAAGACACGGAAAGGTGAGTCTAGCCTCCCTCCCGGAGGGGGGTCAAGGAACATTCACCCGCCCGGCGGGAAAAAGGCGCCTGTTTCAGCTAAAGTTACGGGGAAGGAAGAAGTTTCTCTCCGGCATCGCCCATGCAAGGAAAAAGCCCTCCACTCCCCCATAAAAAGCCTCCCGGGAAGTCCCTGGTGATAGGACTCTTGGGGGGAGTGGCCTCGGGAAAGAGCGCTGTGGCCCGGCTTTTCGAGGAAGCGGGCGCCCATGTCCTGAACGCCGACAGGATGGCTCAGGCCATCCTGGACCAGCCGGAGATGGTGGCCCAGGTGGAGGAGAGATTGGGTCCAGGCCTGGCAGGCCCCGAGGGCAGGATTAACCGCAAGCTCCTGGCACAAAAGGTGTTCCAATCGGAGGAGGCCCGGAGGACCCTGGAGGCATTGATCCATCCCTTGGTCCTGGCGCGGATCCAGGAAGAGCTAACCCGCCTCGGAAAAGGCCCCAACCTGGTAGTCCTGGACGTCCCTCTTCTCCTGGAAACGGGTCTGGAAAGGGAGTGCGACCACCTGGTTTTTGTGGAGACATCCGAAGAAGAACGGGAAAAACGGGCCCTCCACAGGGGATGGTCCCCGGGGGAGCGGTCGAGAAGGGAAAAAACCCAGTTGCCACTGGAAACCAAGAGGACCAAGGCCGACTATATCCTCAACAACAGCGGTTCCCTTGACGAGACTCGCAAGCAGGTTCTCGACCTCCTTGGGAGGTGGGGATTGGGTTGGCTGGATCCCTGAGCCGAAAGGGGTCGAAACGCCGCCGCTCTTCCCGCCTCCATCCCCTCCCGGCCGCCCTTTCCGCAGGGCCCGAGATCTTATCCCGGTAGAGGACTTGTCTGCCCGTCTCCCTACCCCAAATCGCACCGGAGCTTGAACCATGGCCAGAAAGAGCAAACCCTCGCCGGAGGACCCGAAAGACCGGATCCCGGAAGGATTCCAATTGGAGCCCGATCCGGAGGATCTGGAAGAAGAAGAATTCCAGGAAGAAGAGGAACTCGAGGAGGAGGAAGAGGAAGAAGAAGAAGAAGAGGAAGAAGAAGACTGGGAGGATCGGGAACTCTCTCCCGAGGAACAGGCCCTGAACGCCAAGTATGAAGAGATCAAGAAGGGCGAGCAGCAGATCAGCTCCCTTCAGAAGATGACGGTCCAGGAACTTCTCGATCTGGCCCGCAAGGAGAAGATCCCCGATGTCTCGGGTCTCAAGAAACAAGACCTCATCTTCAAGATCATGAAGGAGCGGATCAAGCGGACCGGGATGGCCTGGGGCGAAGGGGTCCTCGAGGTGCTTCCCGACGGGTTCGGTTTCCTCCGCTCCCCTGAGTCCAATTATCTTCCCGGTCCGGACGACATCTACGTATCTCCCTCCCAGATCCGCCGTTTTGGATTGAAGACCGGAGCCATCGTCCAGGGCCAGGTGCGCCCGCCCAAGGAGGGAGAGAAATACTTCGCCATCCTGAAGGTGGAGGCCATCAACTACGAGGCCCCGGAGGCGGTCTTCGAGAAGGTCCCCTTCGACGAACTCACCCCCATCTTTCCCAACGAGCGCATCATCCTGGAGACCACCAAGGAAAATATCGAGATGCGCATCATGGACCTGATCACCCCTGTGGGGAAGGGGCAGAGGGGCCTGATCGTCTCGCCCCCCAGGGCGGGAAAGACCATCATCCTCCAGAAGATGGCCAATTCCATCCTCACCAACCTCCCCGAGGCCTACGTGATCGTCCTTCTCATCGACGAGCGGCCCGAGGAAGTCACCGACTTCAGAAGGTCCATCCTCTCCGAAAGGCGGGAGGTGGTCTCCTCCACCTTCGACGAGCCTGCATCGCGGCACATCCAGGTGGCGGAAATGGTCCTGGAGAAGGCCAAGAGGATGGTGGAATACGGCAAGGACGTGGTGATCCTCCTGGATTCCATCACCCGCCTTTCCCGGGCCTACAACACCGAGGCCCCCCACTCGGGGAGGATCCTCTCAGGGGGTGTGGACGCAACGGCCCTCCAGAAGCCCAAGCGCTTCTTCGGCGCGGCCAGAAAGGTGGAAAAGGGCGGGTCCCTGACCATCATCGCCACGGCGCTGATCGAAACCGGTTCACGGATGGACGAGGTGATCTTCGAGGAGTTCAAGGGCACGGGCAACATGGAACTCCACCTGGACCGGGCCCTGGCGGACCGGCGGATCTGGCCCGCCATCGACATCAGCCGTTCCGGAACCAGGAAGGAAGACCTCCTCCTTTCCGCCGAGGAACTCCGGCGGGTCTACGTTCTCCGGAAGGTCCTCTCGGAGATGAACCCCGTTGAGGCCATGGAACTCCTGGTGGAGAAAATGCGTAAGACCGAGAACAATGCGGAGTTCCTGGTCTCCCTCGGCGGAAAGCGATGAAGGCCCCAACCCGGGTCGATTTCCGCGGCGTTCCGCGCGCGTGAAGGGACATTCGGGACGGCGCCCCCGGTTCATCCCGGAGGGCCGTCCCCGCCCTCGTCAACGAGCGAAATAAAGGTATACGGCGTTTGAGAAGTCGACGCCGAGAGGCCGGTTTCCCGTGGGCGTCACGAAGCCCTGGACGGCCAGAGAAACCCAGTTGAGCCCCTGGGAATTCGGGACATGAATCTTCATGGGTTTCGTGTAGAAGGAGGCCAGGAAATACATGTTCATGTCCAGGTAGAAGAGACAATTCCCCCCGAAGGAGAAGGGCCTGGAGGGAAAGCCGAAAAGGACGACCCCGGCCTTGTTTCCCGCAAGGCCGGTGAGTTCCAGCTCCGTGTCCCCGCCGAGGACGGGGTCGGTGGCCTCCAATCGAGGGGGCTCTCCCGAGGCCGAACACCCCTTTCCGAACCTTCTCGCCTGTGCGCCCGTGTAGATCCCCCAGATCTCCATTCCATGAAGGCCGTCGTCGGCCCTGAAGACCACGCGCCCGTAAGAGGGCGTGAACCCGCCGGCGAAGGAATCCCCCGTCCGGTTGATGTCCCCAAGGAGAACCGTCCCCTTCCCGGTCCCGTCGGTTTTCCAGGGCTCCATGCCGTGAACGCCGTCGGCGGCGGAGAAATAGAGGAACCTGCTTCCCACGGGCGTCAAGTCTCCTGGCACGGAACCGACCGCCCCGGGGTTGATGTCCGCCACCATCCCCGTGCCAGCGGAAGTCCCGTCGCTCTTCCAGAGTTCCCGCCCATGAGTTCCGTCGTCGGCCGTAAAGTAGAGGGTCTTCCGCTGAACCACCAAGCACGAGGGACACGACTGGGAAGCGCCCGGGGCGATGTCCTTGACCAGCACCGTTCCGGCGGCCGTCCCGTCGCTCTTCCAGAGTTCCCGCCCGTGGGAAGGCTCGAAACCGGTGAAGTAGATTTCCTTCCCGATCCTGACGATTTCGGAAGGCGCGGATCCATGCACGCCCTTCCAGATATCTTTGATCATCACCGTGCCTGCAGCGGTCCCGTCGCTCTTCCAGAGTTCCCACCCGTGGATTCCGTCCGAGGCGGAAAAATACAGGGTGGATCCCACGAAGGCCAAGAAGGCCGGGCTGGAACTGTAGATGCCGGGATAGATGTCCTTGACCAGGACCGTCCCGGAGGAGGTGCCGTCGCTCTTCCAGAGTTCATACCCCCTGGTTCCGTCGTAAGCGGTAAAAAAGACCTGGTTTCCCAGGACGGTGAGGCCGCTGAGGTCGGCCCCCCCCGACCCCGGCCGGATGTCCTTTACGAGCACCGTTCCCGCCGGAGTGCCGTCGCTTTTCCAGAGTTCCTTCCCGTGGACCCCGTCGTCGGCTGAGAAGAAGACGACTTTGCCCGTGGAGACGAAGTCACCGGGTAAAGACGCCGCCCCCCCGGGCCGAATGTCCTTGAGGAGAAAAGTGCCTTTCTCCGTCCCGTCGGTCACCCAGAGTTCCTGCCCGTGGGATCGATCGAAGGCGGAAAAGATGTAGACCCCCCCCGAC
>JALUZX010000205.1 GCA_027011425.1 Planctomycetota bacterium | reverse complement strand
GATCTCGGATATTCACGCGAACCTGGAAGCTCTCCAAGCTGTGCTGGCCCGGTTGGACCAGCTTCAGCCCCGGGAGATCCTCTGTCTGGGCGACGTGGTGGGTTATGGGGCCTCGCCCGTGGAGTGCATTCTGGAAGTCCGGAAGCGGGCATCCGTCTGGATCCGGGGTAACCACGAGCAGGGGCTCCTGTTCTACGCCCAGGATTTCAACCCCCGGGCCAAGGCCGCCCTGGACTGGACGCGCAAGCAGATCCGGGCCCTGGAGCCCCCCGGGCTCAGGGGAGAGATCTGGATGGCCCTGGACGCCACCCCCGAGATGGAGAGTTACCAGGAGGGGAGGATCCTCCTGGTCCACGGCTCTCCCAGCGATCCCATCCGGGAGTACGTCCTTCCCCGGGCCGCATCGGACCCCCAGAAGCTGGCCCGCTGGTTCAAGGACATGGGGAGGCACCAGATCTGCTTCCTGGGGCATTCCCACATCCCCTCGGTCCTCTTCGAAGACGGCGGGGTCTTCCTCCCCACCGAGGAGAATCCGGCTGTGGACGTGGGTGGACGGCGGTGCATCGTCAACGCCGGCTCCGTGGGGCAGCCGCGGGATGGGAACACCAAGGCGTGTTTCGTCACCCTCGAAGGCGAGGGGAAGATCACTTTCCACCGGGTGACCTACGACCTCCAGTCCGCGGTGAACCGGATTCGATCGGTGCCCCAGCTTCCGGAGGCCCTGGCGGAGAGGCTGGAGCTGGGCAGGTAAGGGGAACCCCCTTCGAACAGGAAAAAGATGGACCGGAATCTCTCTCTCATCCTTCTCGTGGCGGCCGCCGTCTTCCTGGGCATCACGTTCTGCCAGAAGCAGGACCGGAAAGTTCGAGTCCGGGAGGCGGCGCCCGCCGTCAGGGCCGTGGACCGGGACCCGGCCCACAAGGTCTTTCCCGTGGGAGAGGCTCCCCGGGAGAAATACGTGCTGGAGACGCCCGAGATGCGGGTGGTCTTCAACAGCGTGGGCGGGACGATCAAGGATATCTACCTCAAGAAGTTCGTAAAGCGTGCCGGCCAGGACCCCAAGAACCCGGCCAACTGGGTGACCTTGATCGACCACCGGGTCTTCCAGGCCCTGGACAGGGAAGGCCGGGACCAGGGGACCTACATCTTCTCTTTCGCCCTGGAGGACCCCCTCGGTAAGTTCAACCTCTATTCCATGGAGGGCGGCAAGGCCCTGCCCGTGGAGCCCCAGCAGGTCCCCTGGTTCCGGGAGAACTTCTCGGAGAAGGGTGTCCGGGGCGTCCGCTACAAGCTTCCTCTCTCCAGCGGGCTCACCCTGGTCAAGGAGTTCCGCTTCCTCCCGGGGAGCTACCACTTCCTCCTCAAGCTGACCCTGGAGAACGACGGCTTCGACCTGAAAGGCCGCACTCTGAACTGGCCCCTCTCCCTCACGGGAGCTTCCGTGGTTCCCTCGGAACCCTTCATGCAGGGGCCGGACTACACCATCCTGGACTACTACGGCCCGCCCCGGGTCATCGCCCAGAGGAAGGAGCGCGTCCAGGGGGGGGAGGACAAGTTTCTCTCCGCCGACCTGGTCATGGCCGACGGGAAGCCCAATCCCCCCATGGGGCAGAGGGTCGTGGCCTCCGTGGCGGGGAGCTTCAACCAGTATATCGATTTCGCCGGTTCGTATCACAAGTTCTTCGCCTGCCTGATGACGCCCCTGGGGCGGGCCGGCAGGGACGCCGTCAAGGACGTGAGCGCCTTCAAGGTTCCCCTCCTCTACCCGGGCATGGAGGGTCTCAAGCTCAAGGCCAAGCCCTGGGGCCAGATCCTTCCCAGGTTCGGCCTCACCTTGAGGGTGCCCGAGCAGGGGAAGAAGAGCGATGTGGAGTTCCAGGTCTACGCCGGCCCCAAGGACGTGACCCTCTGGGAGCGTGTCCCGGCCTACAAGGACTACTACGAGGTCTACCGGGCGGACCTGGACAGGCAGAGCTGTTTCTGCACCATCCCGGGCGTGGGGTTCTTCGGGAGGCTATTGCTTACGCTTCTGCGGTTTTTCCACTCCATCGCGGCCAACTGGGGCGTCGCCATCATCCTGCTTACCGTCTTGGTCCGCCTCCTCCTGGTCCCCTTGAACTTCAAGTCCCAGTACGAGATGGCCCATTACCAGAAGCGGATGTCCAAGGTGAAGCCCCTGATGGACGAGATCCGCAGGAAATACGCCAAGAACAAGCAGAAGATGAACCAGGAACTCATGAAGCTCCAGAAGAAGCACAAGCTCACCCCTCCGCTGATGGGCTGCCTTCCCATGTTCATCACCATCCCCGTCTTCTTCGGGCTCTTCATCGCCCTTCGGGTCTCCTTCGACCTCCGGCAACAACCCTTCATCCTGTGGATCAAGGACCTCTCCATGCCGGACATGCTCCTGCGCATCCAGGAAGGGGCCGTGGGCTTTGCGGACACGCTGGTTCCCGACTACCTCAACGTCCTCCCCATCCTCATGACCCTTCTCTGGTGGCTCCAGCAGAAGCTCATGCCCAAGTCGGACGATCCCCAGCAGAAGCAGATGCAGGTCATGATGCAGTTCATGCCCATCCTCTTCGGCTTCATGCTCTACAACTATGCCTCGGGCCTGGCCCTCTACATGACCGTCTCCAGCCTCTTCGGGATCTTCGAGGCCCGCCTCATCAAGAAGAAGGTCCAGGAGCTGGCCCAGGCGGAGAGCCTGGCGCCGGCCCGGAGGTGAGGGGCCCCTCCCGGGGGAAAGAGACCCCAGCACCCAGGGGGGACGGATCTTCGTGTTTACAACATGTAGGGGTTCTTCTAGGATGGGGCTTTTCCCTGCCAGGAGTTCCCCATGCGCTGTCCCTTCTGCAAATCCCAGAACGACCGGGTCATCGATTCCCGTTCCTCCGTGGACGGGTTCGTGATCCGGCGCAGGAGGGTCTGCCAATCCTGCGGAAGGCGGTTCACCACCTACGAGAGGATCGAGCAGACCCCCCTTCGGGTGATCAAGAAGGACGGCAGCCGGGTCCCCTTCGACAGGGAACGCCTTCTTCGGGGGATCCTCAAGGCCTGCGAGAAGAGGCCCGTCTCCCTGGAGAGGGTGGAAGAGGTGGTGGAGCGGGTGGAGCGCCAGTGCATGGACGCCTTCGACAAGGAGGTCTCCAGCCGGGTCATCGGGGAGCTGGTGGTGGAGGAACTCCGGGCCCTGGACCAGGTGGCGTACGTGCGGTTCGCCTCGGTCTACCGGGAGTTCCGGGACATCTCCCAGTTCCGCCAATTCCTGGACAGCATCAAGCCCGGCAAGGAGCCGGGCCGGGAAAGGGCCGGGAGGGAGAAGACCCGGGAGGGCGGGGA
>JALUZX010000204.1 GCA_027011425.1 Planctomycetota bacterium | reverse complement strand
GAACAAGGGGGAGACGGAAGTCCATTCCAGGTAGAGCGTTCCAGCCCGGGCGCCCGAACCCTCGAAGAAGCGGACCCAGGAGGGCGTCCCCGAGGTGAGGGCCGTGTTCCTGGCGGCGGCCAGCCGGGCCCGCGCAATGGGCGCGGCGCCGGCCTGTCCTCCCTGGAGGCGGCGGAGAATGCCCAGGGCGACGCCTGTGAGGATCCCCATGATGGCCAGGACCAGCAGGAGTTCCACCAGGGTGAAACCTTCCTTCCGGATTTCCCGGCGGGCGGACCTCATGGTCAATCCTCCCCGGGCATCTGGAAATTTCCCACGTCGTCGCCGGTCCCGAACTTTCCGTCCGGGCCGGCCGAGAGGATCTGGAACCTCCTGGGCTCCATGAAACCGCCCGTGGCGGGGTTTTCCACGGGGCGGACGAGCTGGAGGGAACCGTCGGACATGTGGATCGTCTGGGGCTTCCTGTAGTCCCTGTGGTGGAAATAAGCGAAGGGGTTTTTCCAGGGATCCAGGATCTCCATCTGGTCCCGCCTCTGGAGGGCGCCTATCACACCCCCGGCCTTATCGTTGTCCGTGTTTCCCAGCAGTCCCTGGCTCTCCATGTCGTCCAGGAGCCTCATGCAGGAACTGGAGCCGCTGGTGGCAAGGGCCGCGACGTAGGCCTCGATGCCGTCGTTCTCTCCGTTGTGGGAGAGCCTGAGCCTTCCCGGGAAGGCGCCCAGGTCGTCGGGAGGATAGTCCCCCGCGTCGGTCTCGTAGGTCTTGGCGATGGTGGCGAGCTGGCCGATGATCCCCTGGCACTGGCTCCTCTCGGCGGAGAGCCGGGTGGCGAAGATCCGCGGCAGGAGGACGGCCATCAGGGTTCCCAGGATCAGGATGACCACCAGGAGTTCCATCAGGGTGAATCCGCGGGAAGGGGTCCGCATCAGGCGCCCTCCTTCTTCCGGACGAGGCGGAAATTGTCGAAAGCGGCCTGGACCGTCTCCCCGGGGCGCCCTTCGGCGAACAGAAAGATCTCCAGGTCCCCCCGGCTCCTGCCGAGACCGGGAAGCTTGGCCTCCCGGACCAGGGTGTCCCCCACGTAGATCCGGACCTTGGGAATTCCCGGACGTCCCGTGGCCTCCTCCCCCGGCTCCGTGCCGTATTCCACCCGGAGCCTGGCGGGTTCCCCCTCCTTCCAAAGACCCGCGGGAATGGGCTTGGGCTTGCGCTCCTTTTCGTCGGTCACCCCGTTGCCCCGAACCAGGGTCATCCCCGAGCCCCGTTCGTTGTCCCAGTAGACCGAGACTTCGGGATCCAGCTCCTTGTGGAACCCCCGTCCGATGGTGCGCGCCACCCCCACCTTGAGTCCCACCCGGTCGCACTGGTTTCCCGGGAGGATCCTGCAATCCACTTCCACCGAGACGAAACGTCCCGGCGCCTCGTTCTCCCGGACCACGGCCAGGGGCTTCCGATTCCGTTCCCGGTCCAGGGTTCCCTTCAGGACCAGCCATCCCTCTTCGATCCTGGGAACGGCCCCGGTCTGCCTGAGGGCCCGCCACCTTCCGGCCCCGAGCCGGGACCTCTGGAAGTCGTCCACCACCTGTTCGAGCTGGGCGTGGTAGGAAATCCGCGCCCTCAATTCGGCGGCCGTAACGGCCCAGAAACTCTTGGCCGGGTAGTCGTTCAGGATCCCCTGGAGGATGTCCAGGGCCTCCTGGATGTCGCCCTTGTAGTAGGCCACCTGGGCCAGCCCGATCCGGGCGTGAGGACTGTGGTTCAGTTTCTTCGAGAGAAGGAAGGCGTCGTAGGCCTCGTTCAGCCTGTGTAAGAGGAGGAGGATGTCCCCCTTGATATCGAGCCATACAGGGGGAGCCGAGGCCCCGGCCCCTTCCAGGGCCCGGTCCACCAGTTCCTGGGCCTTCCGGAGGTTCTGGTTCTCCATCTCCACAAGGGCGAATTCCACCAGGAAGGCGGGAACGGCCTGGTACCGGGCGAGCAATTGGGACAGGGGCACCCTGGCGCCCCCGGGGTCGCCGTTCTCCCGCTGGAGCCGGGCCGAGAGGTAGAGGAGGAATGGGTCGTCCGGGGCTTCCTGCAGGGCCCGCCGGGCCGTGTCGAGGGCGTCGGAGAGGGAGCCCTTCTTTCTCCGGAACCATGCCTCGGCCCCTTGGGCCCTGGGGTGGATCAGGGGATCCCTCTCTCCGGCGGCCTCCAGGGCGGCCAAGGCCTGGTCGAGGTTGCCTGAGAGACCCTGGGCGATCCCCAGGGCCAGGCCGGGTTCGGCCCGGTCGGGCAATGCCTGCAGGGCCTTCCCGAGGGGATCCAGGGCCTCCCCCGGCTTCCCCGAACAAATCAGGAGGATTCCCCGGAGCAGGTCCAGGTACGGGGACTGGAAGCCGGCGGCGCGGGCGGTTTCCACCTCCTTGGATGCCTCCGAGATGCGTCCAAGGGCGAGCAGGGCCCGGGCCGCCTGGTAGCGGCACTGAAATCGCTTCGCCGCATCTGAGGGCGCGAACTGGACGGCCTTGCGCAAGTAGGGAAGGGCCTGGGCGGCCCTTCCCCGGTCCAGGAGATAGGTTCCGAAACCCAGCAGAACCTCCCAGTTGGAACGTTCCAGTTCGCAGGCCCGCTCGAATTCCGCCTCGGCGGCGTCGTAGAGGGTGAGGCGGGCGTAGACCCGGGCCAGGCCCAGGTGGACGAAGGCCTGGTTCTTGAAGGCAGGGTCGGCAAGGAGTTTCTTGTAGAGGAGATATTCCTTGTTCAGGTCCCCCGCCTTGGAATCGATGCGGGCCATGAGCTTCCAGGTCCTTGGATCCTCCGGTGCGTCCTGCACCAGGATCGCCGCCTGGCGGCGGGCTTCCTCGAGGGCTTCCGGGTGTTCCTCCGCCTTCTCCAGGAGTTCCTCGATGAAGGCCCTCCTCTCCTTGGCGAAGGCCTTTCCCCGGTGGAGAGTCCTCTTTTTGAGTTCGATCCAGTTGGGAACCGTGTCGGCCAGCCCGAAGGCGAGGATCACCCGTCCGGGAATGGGCTCCAAGGCGATGGATTTCCCCGTCCGGGGGTCCACGGCCTGGATCTTGATCTCCTTGTCAGGCGGCAGGGGCACCTTGAGGTCGAACCGGTCCGGGTTGGTGATGAAACCGTAGATGGTCGCCGACTGGGTCTGAATCCAATCGTATTGTTTCTTCCACTTCTTCTCCTCGGAGAGAGTCTGCCCGGCCGCGGCCGGTGGCTGGGCGGCCGGGGCGGATTCTCCGCCCTTCTCCCCTCCGGCCGGAGTCCCGGCGCCGGGAGACTCTCCTCCCTGCCCGGTCTCCTTGGATTGGACCGCGCCGGAAACCAGGAGCACCTGGTATCCCTCGGGCTCGGGGCCCGGGATGGG
>JALUZX010000203.1 GCA_027011425.1 Planctomycetota bacterium | reverse complement strand
TTTCTGGACAATCCCTGTCACGGGGGGGCCTGGTGACCTTCGGGGCGGCGCGGGGCGCCGCCCCGAAGAGGGGCGTTTCACCTAGATGATGCTCAGGTAGCGGCGGACTTCCCAGCCGTGGACCTGGGCGATGTATTCCTGCCACTCGGCCCGCTTGGCCCGGACGAAGTAGGTCTTGAGGTGCTCGCCCAGGGCGGCGCAGACGACGGGATCCTCCTCCAGGCAGTCCAGGGCCTCGTTGAGGTTTCCCGGCAGGGATTTGATGCCGAGCTTCTCTCTTTCCTCGGCGGTCATGTGGTAGACGTTGCCTTCCACCGGCGGGGGAGGGGTCATCTCCTTCTCGATGCCGTCGATCCCGGCGGCGAGCTGGACCGCCAGGGCCAGGTAGGGGTTGGAGGAGGGGTCGGGCATCCTGAGTTCGATCCTGGTACCTTCGCCGCGCCGGGCGGGGACCCGGATCAGGGGGGAGCGGTTGCGCTCGGACCAGGCCAGGTGGGTGGGCGCCTCGAAACCCGGGACCAGGCGCTTGAAGGAATTGACCGTCGGGTTGGTGACGGCGCAGAACCCCCGGGCGTGGGCCAGGACGCCGGCGATGTAATTGCGGGCGACCTGGGAGAGCTGCTGTTCCTTGTCCTCCGGGTCGAAGAAGGCGTTCTGGCCGTCGGAGAGGCGGCGCAGGGACTGGTGGGTGTGCATGCCCGATCCGTTGATGCCGAAGATGGGCTTGGGCATGAAGGTGGCGTGGAGCCCGAAATCCCGGGCCACCTTGCGCACGACGAACTTGAAGGTCACCAGGTTGTCCGCCGTCTCCAGGGCGGAACCGTATTTGAAGTCGATCTCGTGCTGGCCCGGGGCGACCTCGTGGTGGGATGCCTCGATCTCGAAGCCGAGATGGGTCAGCACGCTCACCATCTCCCTGCGGGCGGGCTCGGCCTCGTCCACCGGGGCCAGGTCGAAATACCCGGCCTGGTCGTGGGTCCTGGTGGTGGGCTCTCCCTCGGGATCCAGGTGGAACAGGAAGAACTCCGCCTCCGGGCCGGCCAGCATCTCGTAGCCCAGCTCGGCCGCCTTGGCCACGGCCCGCTTGAGGCAGAGCCTTGGGCAGCCGTCGAAGGGACTGCCGTCGGGGTTGTGGATGTCGCAGATCAGGCGGGCCACGGCGCCGCCCGCCAGGCCGGCCTCGTCTTCCCAGGGAAAGATCCGGAAGGTGTCCAGGTCGGGGACCAGGAGCATGTCCGACTCCTCGATCCGGGAGAAGCCCTCGATGGAGGATCCGTCGAAGAGGATCTTCCCTTCCAGGGCCTTCTCGAACTGGCTCTCCGGGACCTCCACGTTCTTGTTCACCCCCATGACGTCGGTGAACTGGAGGCGCAGGAAGCGGACCCCCTCCTCCTTGCAGGTTTCCAGGATCCGCCGGGCTTTCTCGGGATCGGTGTTGATGCTGGGGGGATCGTAGTTCATGGTCCTTCTCCTTTCAGGGCAGGAACTTGCCGGGATCCTTCAATTTTCTCGGGAGGTATTCGTCGATCACGTAGTTGAGGCCCCACTTGGCCAGGGCTTGCTGCTCGGCGCGGACCTTCATCTTGAGGAGCTGGTTGATGGCCTTCTGCCACTTCTTGTGGGAGCGGAAGAAGGGGTCGTTCTTGAGGGCGTCCTTGGCCCGCTTGACGTCGATCTCCTGGAGGGGGTGGGTGGCCTCCTCGAGTTTGAAATCGACGATGTCCTGGGGGGTCACCCCGAGAAACCTGGCCTGGGGGACGCAGAAGAACTGGGAGAGGTGGGCGGCGTTGCCGGAGCCGACCTTGAGGGTGCGGTAGATGTTGGAGATCCCGTAAGGGTCGCAGTCCACGAATGCGTACACGGGAATCCGGGCGTCGTCGGCCAGCTTTCGGATGAACCGGCGCGTGGCCCGGGTCGGGACGCCGCCGAGTTCCACCAGGATGCAGTTGGCCCTGCGCCAGAACTTGTGGTAGTTGAGCCGCTGGAACATGCCGCCCGTCTCGATGGCCAGGAGGAACTTGGCCTTGGTCTTGAATTCCAGGTGCTCCACCGAGTGGGGGATGGAATAGGAGCCCGAGCCGAAGCCCGTGCAGTCGATGACGATCTTCTTGCCCGTCTCGGGATCGATGTCGATCACCTGGAGCTCGCCCGCCACGGACCCTCCGTGCTCTTCCGGGTAGAAGCGGAGCTGTTCGCGGCTCACACCGTCCAGCGAAAAGAGGGCCTCGATGTCGTCCATGACGGCGTCGGACTCCTCCTGGGCCTGGAAGCGGGCCTCGCCCCAGTTCTTGGACTGGTAGTAGGCGTCTCGCTTGGTGGCGAAGTCCTCCGTCTCGATCAGCTCCTTGGAGAGGGCCATCATCCTCAGCGACTGGGCGAACACCTTGACGGTGTTCACCGTGAGGGTCCGGAGCTTCCGCCCGCGCCCGAGCTGGAAGAAGCCCTTGGCCGGGTCGTAGCGCACGTTGGAGAGGGACCGCAGGGGAAAACGCAGGGAGGGCTTATCCCCTTTTTCGACGACCCGCAAGACTCCCTTGGCCGCCCTGTCGATGCAGTCCAGGGTGATCTTGTCCAGGCGCTTCGCGCCCTTGGCGGATTTCTTGGCGGGGCTCAAAGCTTTCTGCTCCTTTCCAGGATCCCCCGCAGGTCCTCCACGATCCGGTCCCGTTTCTTGTCGGGCAGGCCCAGGATCTCCTGGAGCGCGATCCCGATGTGGGGGATATACTTCTCGATGAACGTGCGTTTCTTGTATTCCTCGGCGATCCGGCGCCCCTTGCGGATGTGGGCGCCGAGCTTGCGGCCCACCTCCTGGAGGGCCAGCTTGATCTCCTTGAGGATCTCCGGGTAGGAGGCGATGGCCTCCTTGGACTCGGAGGTGAAGGGCACCCAGACGGAGGCGAGGTGCACCAGAAGAACCATGGGGCCCAGCGGCAAGGCGCCCCGTGGATGCTGGAGACCGTAATTCTTCCAGGAGAGCTGGATCGCCGTCTTGGAGATGGCGCAGGCCGACTGCTGGTAGAGAAGGGGCACCCTGTTGGCGAAACGCAAGAGCTTGATGGGCTCGTCGGCGGCCCCGAGAAGCTCGGCGTCGGCGCCGGCGGCCTTCTTCTTGGTCTTCTTCCCGTTGCCCACGGGCACGATCCGGCCCTTCTCGTCCACCTCCATGGTGGCCCCGGGCTTTCCGAAGGCCAGGCCCACCTCCACCTGGAAAGGATTGCCCCTGTAGACGGAAGGGGGGCGGGTTGCGGCGGCGTAGAAATCGGCTTCCACCTCCTTGCGAAGGCCCTCCAGGATCAGCTCCTCCCCGATGGGGACGATGCAGGAGGTGGGAGGGGCGGAGATCTTGGTGGCGTTGATGGCACGGTAGAGACG
>JALUZX010000202.1 GCA_027011425.1 Planctomycetota bacterium | reverse complement strand
CTCCTGCACGGCGCCGGCCTTTTCCCCGCATTCCCCGGGCCTTTCCGCGCCGGCCTCCTCTCTTCCCGGAAGGGCCCGAACGCCTGCCCCAGCGCCGCCCGCGCCTGAGATCTCCCCCGGGGCCTCTTTTGGGCCGGAGCGTGAGGAGAAGCCTGGAGGCCTCCTCCCATTTCTCCTCCTTCACCAGTGCCTCGATGCGGGAGCATTTGTCCAGAAGGGCCCGGGACTGGTCGGCGTCCCCTTTCTGTTCAAGGCGCTCCGCCGCTTTCCTGGCCTTTTCAAGGACCCTTTCCAGGAGAGATTCGCGCCGGACCGGGTCCATCCCGGCCAGGTTCAAGCCCCTCCTCGCCCGTCCCTGGTAAGACCACCCGGGAGGGGGGATCTCCCCGGTCTTGACCTTTTCCAGGACATTGGACATGCGCTCGATCCGGGTGGAGAGGGATTCCAAGTCGGCCTCACCCGCCCCCGATTCCCTGAGTTTTTCCAACCTTGCCTTCATGGCGGCGATCTGCTTTTCCACCCGGGCGACCCAGGCATCCTTATCCCGGGGATTCCCCTCTCCCCTGTGGCGGCCCTTCTTGCGCCTGCTCTTGGCCTCGATCTTCCGGATATAACGCTCTCTGAGTTCCCGTGCCTGGTCCGTCCTGCCCTCCTTCTCCAGGAGGCCGGCCGCTTCCTCGGCGGCCCTGGAGGCGAAACGGCCGTTCTCTCCGGCCTCCTCCAGGTATTTCAGGTAGAGTTTTTCCGCAATTCCCGGCTTGTTCTCCCCGTATTGCATGTAAAAGGCCCTGAAGAAGAGGTTTGCTAACCTGTTTTTCTTCCCGGCGCCCCTTTTTCTTTTGGGAGGAACCTTGGCGGCTTCCGTTTCGGGAGGAGCCGTCTTTTCCCCGGGGGGAACATCCTGTCCCCCAGCGAAGCACCCCAGGGCAAGAAGGGAACCAACGACGAGGGCCGACCTTTTCATGATCCATGCCTCCTTTGTAAGGCGGTAAGACATCGGGAAACCCCGGCCGTGAAGGCATCGGGTTCGTCACCGTCCCGGGAACCTTCCCGGAAAAACTTCAAGGTAATGGATCCGCCCGCCGCGAGAAGGGGCCTTCCGTAAAGGAGGCGTAACAAAAAAACCGGCACGCTCCTGTAAATTCGGGGGGTACTCCTACTTTTCCCGCCCGGAATCCTTGGAGGCAAGACGGCCCATGGTTAGGGTCAGGTGGTAGACCGCCCGGGCGGCTTTGAGGAGTAGGCCGTAGTCAAGGGGAGGCGCGGCGCAGGGGTTGAATTCGGCCTCGGAGAGGTCGCCGTGGAGAAAGAGGAAGGGGATCCTCCTGTCGTGGAAAGACCAGTGGTCGGCGCCGAAGCTCGGGGCCCGGGCGTGAAAGATGCAGGAAAGCCCGGCCAGGAAAGCCGCTTTCCGGAAAAGGCCCGCCATCTCCTCTTTCCCCGGCGGGTATTCGACCACGAGCCCCCCCCGGGCCTCCTCGAGTCCCCGGGCCACTCCTTCCAGGTTTACCATGCCAAGAAAACGGGAAAGGGGGTAAGGGGGGCGGGAGACGAAGGTCCTGGACCCGGCCAGGTATTTCTCTCGGGCCGAAAAGAAGACGAAGAGAATATTGTTGCGGAGTTTCGGCTTTCGCAGGGAAAGGACCCGGGCCACCTCGAGGAGGACGGCGCAACCCGAGGCGTTGTTGTTGGCGCCGGGAAGGGTCAAGGGTTTGCCGTCCACCAGGATCGTTCCCCGGCCGTCCAGGTGAGCCCCCAGGACCAGGGTCCGTCCTTTGGGGTTCCCGCCCGGGAAGACGCCCATGATGTTGAAGGTTTTTCTGGCCTGCCGGAAGAGATGGACCTCTATCTCCACCATGCGGCCCACCAGGTTCCGTCCAACCCGGTGGGTGACCTCCATCCCGGGGATGGACGGGGGAACGGCTTGGGCGATCTGAACGCCCTCGAAGAAAGCCAGGCGGCCCTTCCGGTCGACGGATCCCGTGCGGAAACGTCCCGAACGGGGGCTGTAATGGGGGGGCGTGGAACGGAAGGAAACGGCCCCCACGGCTCCTCTCTCCGCCAGGCCCTTAAGGATGGCCCCACGGCGGAAGAGCTTGTTGCGAAGGGCCTGGCGCTTTTTCAGGGGAAGGCGGTAATACCGGCTGCGCAATCCTTTCCACGCGTCCCGGTCTATGACCGCGATCTTCCCCTTCAAGTCCTTTCCTTTCAGGAAATCCACCCCGAGATCGCGGGAGGCGAACCCGAGACCCACGTAGACGGCCCGTCCGGAGACCTTCCCGTCCCCGCTGTCCTGGCGGGGGACGAAGTCGTCGAAGAGCTTGAGGGGTTTTCCGTCCACCAGGAAACGAAGAGGCTTACCGAGTTTCAGGTAGAGCAGGGGGATGGGCTGGAAGAAATCCTTGACCCCCGGGGGGGAGGCGAGCCCCCATTTCCGGAGGCGTTTCCGGACGAAGTCAGCCGCTGCGTCGAAGCCCGGGGTTCCCGCCTCGCGGCCGTTCATTCCAGGTGCGGCCAGGGATTCGACCCAGAAGCGGAGGGCGTCCTTCCGGATTCCAGGGAGCTTTTCCCAGGCCTTTCCGGCCTTTCCTGGAGGGGCTTTTTCGGTCTGGGGAATGCCCCGGGGAACCAGGAACAAGGGTAATAACAAGGTGAAGAGGCTCGTTCTGGACACCCGGCCCCCTTTCTCGGGAATGGAAAGTCACCGGTCTTCCGGACGAATGGGTCCGTCCATTGTATGGGCCCGGACTTCCGCGGGAAAGGCCGTTGGTCCTACTTGCCTTCCAGGATCCGGATCATCTCCTTGTAATCCCTGGTCTGGGAAGCAGTCTCCCCGGCGAATTCCGCCTCGGCGTCCTCGATCCCCTTCTTCCGGGCCTTGATCCAGCGGTTCCAATTGGCGGCCATGTCCTTCTTCAAGACGGCTCTCAGCTCCCGAGGCGGCTCGGGGAGAGCCAGGGATTGGCGGCATTCCAAGTAGGCCCCCTTGGCGGGATCCTTCAGGCCCCGGGCCCGGAAATTGCCCTTGACCTCGAGAAATCCCATGTAGGGAAGGGTGGGGAAAAGAAGGGACTTCCTGGTCTCTCCCTCCTTGGGAACTTCCCGAAAGGCCAGGAACCGCCAGCCCGGGGGACGCACCAGGCCCTGGGCGGGGAGGAGAAGGACCCATCCCGCTCCGGGAAGCCAGGCCTCCACGCCCAATTCCGGCTGGGTGGGGGCGGGCGAGGGAGAGACTCCCGAAACGAGACGGGCCGGGAAGCCCTGGTGGCGCAAAGCCGCCGCCAGGACCAAGCCCGGAGCGGGGGCCTTCCGGGCCGCTCCGGTCAATGCGGACAAGAGGCGGGGGAGAGCGGCGTTGGAGGGCAGGGCCTTCTCCAGAAG